>JAFTKF010000192.1 GCA_017453405.1 Clostridia bacterium | reverse complement strand
GCTGTGCTTTCGGAGGGCTGATCTTCATAGGCGGTCTGGTACAGCTTGACCAGCTTTTTCTGCCACACGATGGCGGTTTCGTAGCTTCTGGCGACGCCCTCACCGTTTTGGTACATCGTCACCAGCTTTTTCACGGCTTCGGGCAGTCCCGCTTCGGCGGCAAAGGTGATGAGCGAGAGCGCTCGGTCGTGATTTTTCTCCACATCGATGCCCGAAAGATAGGCAAGACCGATGAAGAAATTATGACGGGGGTCGGTGTCACCCACGCGCAGAACAATGGTGGACAGTGCTTCGGCAAGGGCTTTTGCCACCGCCGAGGGGTCGTGGCAGTCCCTCACGCGGGGAAGCTTCGGATATTTCATTTTCAGCGAAAGCGAATTGGTACGCGCCATTTCGATGGGCACGATCGGCTTTTTGTGCTTTTGTGCCATCGGATATTCGGTGGTCATAATATAATTCTTTTCGTTGACGAGATTGGGCGTGACGGCAAGGGCGAAAAGCTCGCTTTTTTCAAGGGCGCTTGCGATCATATCGTTGAAGTTTTCACCCGGAATCAGGTATTCGTCATACCAGATGGCAACATCGCGGCAAAAGTCGTTTTCGTGAATCAGGCGCATCAGTTCTTGGGCGTATGCGCGGTCCTTTTTGCGGTAGGACAGAAAAATATAGGCGTCGAACGCATTGCGTACCGCCTCGGCAAGCGCATCCCCGACAAGAACTGCCGAAAGATACTGCGAAAGCTTTTCTTTATAGGGAATTGCCGTTTGGTCGCTTTGGCGGGGGTCGAGATATTGAAGCTCACCAAGCACGTTGTTGAAAAGCGCATCCAGCCCCGATTCCTGCATTAAGGGCAGAATGGGGATGTGATTGTCTTTGGCGAAGGGAACATCTAATGTGAGAGCGTCCGAGGGCTTTGTGAGAAAGCGCGTCGTGACGGGAATGACAAAAAGATTCATTTCCGCAAGATCCCTGAGATGCTCCTCAACATCGGTAATCGGATCGGTATGATAAAAAACAGCGCAGTTGACCTCGGAAAGAATTTCGTCGGCAATTGCGTCAATCAGAGCGTGATCATCGGGGTGCAGACAAAGATATACCCGTGGCTTTCCCTGCGGGGAAGCGTGTTTGCGTGTTTTATACGATAGATATGCCATAGTTGCCTCCGTTTGCGTGATAGAAACAGTATATCATTTTGTCGCGTTGGTGTCAAGGGGAAGAAGGGAATGAGTTTTTTAAAAAAAGAGAAGTATTCTATTTGACAAGCGGGAAAACTTGTGTTATACTATATTTTGGTGAGATATGGCTTTTTGCCTTCTTGCTGTACACAAATTTTATGACGGATTTTTTATCAAAGAGGTAGTATATGGCAAAACAGATTACAGTGTATATTTTTTCGGGCTTTTTGGGTGCGGGTAAGACGACGCTGATCAAAAAGCTGATCAAAGAGGTCTATGCAGGCGAGAAGGTCGTTCTGATCGAGAACGAATTCGGCGAGATCGGCATCGACGGCGGTTTTCTTGCCGATGCGGGGATCACGGTCAACGAAATGAACTCGGGCTGCATTTGCTGCTCACTTGTGGGAGATTTCGGCAAGGCACTTTCGGAAGTGATCGAGACCTATCTGCCCGACCGCATCATCATTGAGCCGTCGGGTGTGGGCAAGCTGTCCGACATCATCCGCGCGGTGGAAGGACTTGGGGACGAGCGCCTTTGCCTGAACGGCACCGTCGCTGTAGTGGATGCCAAGAAATGCAAGATGTATATGAAGAATTTCGGTGAATTTTTCAACGATCAGATCGAATCGGCAGGGGCGATCGTGTTCAGCCACGTGAAGAGCTTGACCGAAGCCAAGCTGGATGGATCGATCGCACTGGTGCGCGAGCACAATCCCACCGCCGCGATCGTTTCGACCGATTGGGACGATCTCGCGGGATGCGATATTCTTGCGGCAATGGAACATACATCCTCCCTGCAGGAGGAATTGACGGCACTGGAAGAGGAGCACCACCATCACCACGGACATCACCACCATCACGACGAGGACGAGAAATGCACTTGCGGACACCATCACCACCACGACGAGGACGAGGAATGCACCTGCGGACATCATCACCACCACGACGAGGATGAGGAATGCACCTGCGGACACCATCACCATCACGAAGAGGATGAGGAATGCTCCTGCGGACATCACCACGGACATTATCACCATCACGCCGAGGAGGTCTTCACAAGCTGTGGCTTTGAGACGTCGCACGCATACAGCGAAGAGGAGCTGCTTGTGATGCTGGAGGCGCTGGAGGATGAACACGAATACGGTATGGTGCTTCGTGCCAAGGGTATCGTGGCATCGAAGGACGGCGGCGAATGGTTTCATTTCGACTATGTGCCCGGAGAGCCGGATGTGCGCCGCGGCAAGGCAGGCGTGATCGGCAGACTGTGCGTGATCGGTGCCAAGATCGATGAAAATACGCTGAAAGCACTCTTTCAGCTTGGATAAGTGAGGACGGTATGGCTAGAAAAGAAATTCCCGTTTATCTGATCACCGGTTTTCTGGAATCGGGAAAGACCACGTTTTTGCAGGAAACGCTTTCGGACGAGGGCTTTTATCAGAACGAAAAAACACTGGTGATCCTTTGCGAAGAGGGCGAAGAAGAGCTTGACCCCTCGACCTACCCTTCTGAGGAGGTATATCTTGAGGTGATCGACGCGCCCGAGCGTCTGACACGCGAGTATCTGACCGCACTTGAAAACAAGTATGCTGCCGATCGCATTATGATCGAGTACAACGGTATGTGGCTGCTTGACAATCTGTACCGCGTGATGCCCGAGCACTGGCTGGTGTATCAGGAGGTTATGTTTGTCGACGGTTCGACATTCCTTGAATACAATACCAATATGCGTCAACTGGTGGTTGACAAATTGCAAAGTGCCGATCCCGTGATCTTCAATCGCGTGAAGCCCTGCTTTGACAAAATGCTGTATCACAAGACGGTCAGAGGCATCTCGCGTGCCTGCCGCATCGTGTATGAATACACCGACGGCAAGATCGAGCCGGATGAGATCGAAGATCCCCTGCCGTTTGATCTGAATGCGCCCGTGGTTGCGATCGGCGATGACGATTTTGCCTATTTCTATCGCGACATTTCGGAGGATGTGATGAAATATCACGGTAAGACGGTATCCTTCCTCGGCATTTGCGTGCGGGATGAAAAATTCCCGAAGGACACGGTAGCGATCGGCAGACAGATGATGGTCTGCTGTGCCGACGATATGACCTATCGCGGCTTTGCCGTCAAGACCCCGATGGCAAAGGATCTGAACACCGGTATGTGGGTAAAGGTCACAGCCAAGGTATCGATCGAGGCAAATCCTTTGTATCAGGGCAAGGGTCCTGTTCTGAAAAATGCCAAGATCACCTACGCGATGCGCCCGGAGCGTCCTGTGGCGGTATTTGGTTAATAGGCAACGAACGGTTGCAAAAAAGCGGAAATATTGCCGCATAATAGCGGCGAAATCGCCAAAAACGCAACGGCAGGTTGCGAAATAGCGGGTTGGTAGCAAATTTGCATCAGCGCTTACGAAAGGAAAGGAGAAAAGGATGAAGCTGATCATTGCGGAAAAGCCCTCTCTTGCCCGCAACATTGCGGCGGGGATCGGGGCGTTTCAGAACCGTCAGGGGTATCTGGAAAACAAAGACTATCTCATCACGTGGGCATTTGGTCATCTCTTTTCTCTTGCCGATGTGGAGGCGTATTTTGATCCGAATTATAAGCCCGGTGACAAGCAAAAATGGACGCTTGACAATCTCCCTTGTTTTCCGCCCTCCTTCAAGTTCGTCCTGCGGGGCGGTGACGACGGGGTGGCACGGCAGTTCGGGATCATTCGCTCGCTCTGCCGCCGCAGTGATGTCGATACCGTGATCAACGCGGGGGACGCCGACCGTGAGGGTGAAATTATCGTGCGGCTGTGTATGATCAAGTCAGGCGTTGCGGGCAAGCGTTTACAGCGGCTGTGGCTTCCCGATCAGACCCCCGAGACGGTGGCGGCGGCACTGAAGGAGCTGAAGGACGAGGCAGAGTATGAAAATCTTGCCAACGAGGGCTTTGCGCGCACCTATATTGACTGGTTGTACGGCATCAATCTGACGCGGTATGCTACCATTAAGACCGGAAAGCTTCTCCGCGTGGGGCGCGTGGTCGTGCCGATCGTCAAGGCGATCTATGACAGAGACCGCGAGATCGAGAATTTCGTGCCCCGTGAATACTATACCATCGCGTCAAACGAAGAGACCAAGGGTGCTGCGGTGGAACTGGTTTCCAAGGAGCAGTTTGATTCCGACCGCGTGGGTGATGCCGAGGCAATGTGCGAAAAATACAACGCCGCCGAGGCGGTGGTGGTGTCGGTCAAGCGGAAAAAAGATAAGCTTTCGGCAGGCAAACTGTATTCCTTATCAAAATTGCAGAGCTTTCTCGGTAAAAAATACAAAATGTCCATGTCGGAATCGCTTGAGATCGTGCAGAAGCTGTATGAGGCAGGCTATCTTACCTATCCGAGAACCAACTCGGAATATCTTGCCACGGCGGAAAAGGATAAGATCTCAAAAATTCTCAAAAACGTGAAGGATATGGGCTATCCCGTTGTGATGAAGACCGGCAAGAACATTTTCGACGACGCGAAGATCGAATCGCACTCGGCGATCACGCCCACCTACAAGATCCCCGAAAAGGGAAAATTGTCCGAAAAGGAATTTCAGGTCTATTCGGCGGTATTTCGGCGGTTTGTGGCGGTTTTCTGCGAAAAGGACTGTCTTGTACAGCGTACCGAGATCGTGATCGATGTCAAGGACTGTGAAAGCTTTACCCTGAAGGGGATGACGATGCTCGAAAAGGGCTGGACCGAATATGACGATTATTCGGGTAAGGATAAGATCCTGCCGCCGCTGGAGAAGGGGGATCTTGTCAACCACATTTTCAAGCCCACGGTCAAAAAGACCTCGCCACCCAAGCATTATACCATTGAGACCTTGAACAATTATCTGAAAAATCCCTTCCGCGAGGACAAGGCACAGCTTGCCGACGACGATGACAGCGAGGAATACCGCGCGGTCTTTGAGGGTCTGGAGCTTGGCACGGAAGCCACGCGCACGGGTATTATTGACAACGCGCGGAAATCGAATTATATTTTACTCAAAAACAATGTTTATACCATTCTGCCCGACGGCAAATATCTGATCGAAACGCTTCAGAAAATGATGATTTCGATGGATAAATACAAGACGGCAGAGCTGGGCAGGGCACTGAAGCGCGTGTTTCGCGGCGAAATGACGGTGGCGGAATCGGTGACGCTTGCACAAAAGGAGATCGCCGAGATCTTTTCCCACCGCGGAATGTATATCGAACGCGTCTACACACCCCGCGAGAAGGGTGATTTTGTCGGTGGCGAGGTAGGGAAGTGCCCGATCTGTCACAAGGCGGTCAAGGCGACCGATCGCGGCTGGGCGTGTACGGCAAAAAGCTGTACCTTTTCGCTCGGCAACACGATCTGCCGCCATGCGATCAGCGAAGCGGAACTGCAAGCGCTTCTTTCGGGGGGCGTGACCGACTATGCCGACGATTTTGTCTCGCGCACGGGAAAAAACTTTACGGCGAGGCTGAAGGTAAAGGACGGCCGCGTGCAGTTTGAATTTCCCAATCGGTATCCGCAAGGAGGGACTGTACAATGAGATGGTTTCGTTCACGGGCAGTGAAGGAGCTGGACGCGATCATTTTTGAGATCGACGTCAATTTGCAAAACAATTACAAAAGCACCGCACACGAGGCAAGGAAAAAGCTTGGCGAGCGTGTGGAGGCGTTGTGGCAGGCGGGAAAGCTTCGGGAGAAGGACTATTTTTACTACCACGCCCGCTATGAGACCTATACGCAGGTAATGAAGGACTATCACCACTAATATATTTAAGGAAGAAAAACGATGATACAGAACATTTTATTTGACCTTGACGGTACGCTGATCGATTCCAAGGCGGGTATTTTTCATTCGATTGCCTATGCTCTTGACAAAATGGGTGTGGCAATGCCCGAGGAAAAGGTGCTGATGCGCTTTCTCGGTCCTCCGCTTGTGCATTCCTTCAAGGAGTATATCGGTATGAGCGAGGAGGATGCCGTACGCGCCGTTGCGCTGTACCGCGAAAACTATACCCCACGCGGCGTGTATGAATTTACGCTGTACCCCGGTGTGGAAACGATGCTGAAAAAGCTGACGGCATCGGGCAGACGCTGTTACCTTGCCACCTCAAAGCCCGAGGTGTATGCCGAAGAAATCCTGAAGCGCGCGGGACTGCGCGAGTATTTCACCGAGATCACCGGCTCGTTGATCCCCGCAGGGCGGGACGACAAGGTGGAGGTGATCTCGCACCTTCTTGAGAAGGCGGGCATTACCTGCGAGGATACCGTGATGGTGGGCGACCGTTTTTACGATATTGAGGGGGCGCACAAGGTCGGTATGATGGCGATCGGTGTCAGCTACGGCTTTGGCAGTCTGAAGGAGCTGAATCGCGCTGAGGCAGAGGCGGTGGTATCCTCCTGCAAGGAACTGACGGCGATCATTATGCGTGTTTGATTTTTCCGAAATTAATTTTGCCTTTTCTCCTTTTACGAAAAAAATCGCTGTGTATTTTGAAATTCATTTTGCGATTCGGCAGAGCCTTTGGAAATATTTCGGATGCAAGTGGTATGCAATATTTGTGCATAACGGAATAATTTTCAAAGATTTGGTAAAAAAGCACAAATAATCACGTTTTAAATTCCACAATTTGTTCATTTTTTCATCGTTGAAAAGTATCAATACCGAAAGATATTTAGAAGCGATATTGATGTGTATTGAAATGAATCTTTTTACAGCGGCGTGAAAAAATAACGGTTGAAAATATTTGGGTAAAAAGCCAAAATCGGGTAAAAAAATCTGAAATTACCCTTGACAAAATGCGTTTTGGCGTTTATAATAAGTACGCGGTTTCGTAAAAAATTGATTTTTTTATGCAGATGCTCGATTTTTTCAAAAGCCGCTCACAATCTACACCATCAACGCGATACGGTTTGCCTCTTTTCGTCTTCATTTTTGAAATCGGAAGAAAAGTGACCGTAGCTTTTCTATTCTCAAAAATAGAAAAGCACCGTTATCTTGGAAATATATTCACCCAATCGGGTTTATATATAAAAAAATTTTGGAGGTTTTTCTCATGAGAAAGACTAAGATTCTCTCGCTCGTAATGGCAGTTCTCATGCTTCTTAGCACCTTTGCGCTCCTCGTAAGCTGCGGCGGTGACGAAGAAGAATATGAAAACAAGGTCATTCTCGGTTCTTCTACCGAGCTCACCGGTGACTTCCGTTGGCCCGGCTTCGGCGGCTCTTCTGCAGGCGCATCCGACCAGGATATCAACAAGCTCACCTCAGGTTACTCCACCATGGAAATTGACCAGAACGGTAACTACGTATGGAACGAAACTGTTGTTAAGTCCCACACCGCTAAGGAAACCGAAAATGGCGACTATGAAGTAACCATCGAAATCAACCCCGGTCTCAAGTTCAGCGACGGTACCGAAGTTAAGGCTGTCAATTATCTGATTGACACCCTCGTATTCTCGACTCCCGTTTCTGTACAGGCAGGCCACACCGGTATGTCCGGTCAGGCTCTTGTCGGTTATGATTCCTTTAACGCTTACTGCGGCTCTGATGTAGCTGTTGAAGGCGCTACCAAGGAATTCTCCGGTATCCGTCTGCTCGGCGAGTACAAGTTCTCGATCACCATCAGCGCAGAAGCAGGCTTCTATCCCTACTACTTCGTTGACAGCTACGGCGCAGTATCTCCTTCGCCCATCGCTCTCACCGCAGGTGAAGGCGTTGAAGTCAAGGACGACGGTAACGGTGCTTACCTTTCCGATTCCTTCTATGCCAAGGCTGCTGATTCGACTGCTGAAACCCTTTCCTATGCAAAGGCAGCTCACATCACCGAGGCACGTTATGACGTGACCAAGTATGCATTCTCCGGTCCTTACACCATCTCGAACTGGGATAAGAGCACCAAGGAATGCACCCTCACCCTCAACCCCAACTATGCAGGTAACTTCGAAGGTCAGAAGCCCTCGATCGAAACCCTTGTATACGTTAAGATCGTTTCCGAAACTCAGCTCCAGATGCTCGAAAACGGCGCTATCGACATTCTCTCGCAGATCACCGGTGGTGCTGACACCAAGGCAGCTCTTGACATGATGAACGCTTCTGAAGGCAAGTTTGCTGAAGTTCACTATCAGAGAGCAGGTTACGGTAAGGTTCAGTTTGAATGCGACTTCGGTCCTACCATGTTCCAGGAAGTTCGTCAGGCTATCACCTACCTCCTTGACAGAGCTAAGTTTGCTCAGACCTTCACCGGCGGTTACGGCGGTGTTGTACACGGTCCTTACTCCCCCGACTTCTCGATGTGGAATGCCGTTAAGGAATCCATCAAGATCAATTCTTACGACTACAGCCTTGCCAACGCTAAGGATATCCTTGTTGCAGGCGGCTGGGTCTACAACTCCAAGGGCGAAGCCTTCGTTGAAGGTCAGACCGGCGTTGACGCTGTTCGCTACAAGAAGCTGACTGCTGAAGAAGCAGAAGTTACCGGTGGCGTAAACAAGACCTATGCATCTGTCAGCAACACTGACGGTGTCACCTACAAGACGGTTGAGATCAACGGTGAGTACTATATGCCTCTCGTTATCAACTGGTTTGGCACTGTTCCGAACGACGTTACCGACCTTCTCAACACCAACCTTGCTCAGAACCCCGATGTTCTCAACGCAGGTATGGTAATCCGTGCTACCACGGGTGACTTCACCACCCTTCTCGGTAACATCTACCGTGAGGAATCCTACGGTTACGGCGGTACTCCCGTTTACGGTATGTACAACCTCGCTACCGGCTGGAACGTAGCAAACTACGACTACGCATTCAACTGGTCGCTCGACCCCAGATACTTTGGCTACTCCGCTAACAAGCTCTTCGACGCTTATGATAAGGCATTCCCCTACTATGATGCAGAGGGCAACCATCAGAAGATGAGCTATGACGAAGCTATGACTGCTTCGGGCGGCAAGTTGGGTATGGACTATCTCTCCATGGCAATGGTTTATGACGCAACCACCGAGGCTGAATACAACCAGTGGTGGAAGGCATACATCGAAAGATGGAATGAACTCATGCCTGATATTCCGCTGTACTCCAACTACTATTATGACGTTTACAACGCAAAGATCGAAAACTACAAGACTACTCCTTTCTTTGGTCCTGCATACGCGATCATTTACGCTAACGTCAAGGGCGCGAACTAATCATTTGATCTTACGGTGTCCGTGATCACGGATATAGTAAACTAAAAATCCAATCGGGAGCTGCCGCTTCGGCGGCAGCTTCCGCGGAAATTTTTAACTCTGCGGCCTTTGTGTTGCATATAACGTTTGTTTTTAATGATTTTGACTGATGTGCCCTCATGAAGAGGGCTTTTTTGTCTTTTATTCCCCTTTGAAACGACATTTGACGAATAAAACCGCACAGAAGGCTCTCGGTTGCGGTTTATGCTTATCGTAAAAACCTGAGAGCTTCGCTTACCGTATATGCGGTTATTAGAAAACAGTCAAACAATTTTGACGGAAATGAGTGGATTGTTATGGGAAAATACGTACTCAAAAGGCTTGGCTATATGCTTGTCGTGCTTTTGATTCTGTCTCTTCTGATGTTTCTCGTGTATTCGATGATTCCCTTTGACAGAGCCAGAGCAGAAGCGGAAAATTTTAAGCCTCTTTACAAAAACGATCCCGTTGGATTTGAAAACAAGTATCAGGAGATACGAAAAGAACTTGGTCTTGACAAGAACGTTTTCATTCAGTATCTCAGTTGGATCGGTATTACGCCGATCAACGGGAAGTATCAAGGTCTTTTGCAGGGCGATTTCGGTTATAGCTATACCGAAGACAAGCCCGCACAGGAGCTTCTGATTGAACCGATGAAGAATACGATCTTCATCAATATATTCGCTACCGTGCTTGCACTCGGTATTACCATACCGCTCGGAATTTTCTGTGCTGTCAAGCGCGGCAGTAAGCGTGATACCGCTATTCAGGCGGGTACGATCATCGGTTACAGTATACCGATGTTTATTACGGCGATCCTCTTTATCTGGCTGTTTGCCTGCCAGCTGAAGTGGTTCCCCGTTACGGGCATGAAAACGCCCGGCTCGAATTATACGGGTATGAAGAAATTCCTCGATGAAATGAAGTATATGGCACTTCCTTTGATCGTTATGACCTTCTCCTCGCTCGGCGGTATGACACGTTATGTCAGAGCCTCTATGACCGAGGCGCTTACGATGGACTGCGTCCGCACGGCACGCGCCAAGGGTCTTCGTGAAAAGGTCGTTATTTACAGCCATGCGTGGAGAAACGCCCTGATTCCGATCATCACGCTTGTGATCGGTTGGTTTATCGGTATTTTCTCCGGCTCGATTATGATTGAAAATATTTTCGGTCTGAACGGTATGGGTCGCGTGTATATCAACGCACTCAATAACAAAGACTTTGAAGTGGTTCTCTTGCTGCAGATGTTCTACGTGATCGTGGGACTTCTCGGCAACCTGATTATCGATATCGCATACGGTCTTGCTGACCCGCGTGTCCGCGTGAATAAGTAAAGGAGGATTTGATCATGGATAACAAACAAACAAATACCTCCCCGAAGAAGGAATTTTTCCTGTGGCGTTGGGCAAAGCGGATGGTGCTGGGTACGCACAGAGAGCTGACGGCGGCGGATGAACGCTACGACAGCCCCTCCAAGCTTGCTGTCAAGCGTTTCTTCCGCAAAAAGCTGGCAACGGTTGCGGTTATTTTGCTCCTTTGTCTCTTTCTCTTTGTTATGATCGGCCCGCTGTTTGCTCCGATCGACCTTTCGTATGAAGAATCGCTTCATGTCAATGTCGGTCCTACGACCGGTATGATGAAGCTTCCCTCCGCTATGAAGGAATCTCCCGTTTCGATCTCGTCCCGCGGTTCATTTACACTGGGGCTTGATCAGAACGGTAATGTTCATACCTGGGGCTACTATAAGTCGACATCCAAGAACGTCAAGGAAGACGTGATGGTCATTCCCGAAGAGGTGGAGAAGGCAAACATTCTGTATGCCGCCGCCGGTAAGGACCACTGTCTTGCCATTGGCGATGACGGAACGGTATACGCCTGGGGCGTATACGATAACGGTCAGTACGGTCATGACGGTACGCTGATCGCCGCTTGTGAAAAGATGCCGATCGAGCTGATGAACGGCAATAAGGTTGATGTCAATAACGTGGCACAGCTGGTTTGCGGCAACCAGGTTTCGGCGCTTCTTCTGAAGGACGGTACGCTCTATGCGTGGGGCAACTACGCTTCGGGTGCTCTCAATATGCTGTCGATCAAGAAGCTTGCTAAGGAAGAGAACACAAAGGTTACCAAGGTGTTCTTCACCAATACCAATATGTATGCTTTGACCGAAGACGGAAAGCTTCTTTCGGGTACAAGCCAGAATTTCTCGGTCGTTGAAGTGTATGACGAGAACGGCGTTCGCGCCTCTATCCCGTTTGATCAGTATGCAGGCGATCGCAAAATCACGGATATCGTGACATCGGGTGACTCGATCACCATTCTCTTTGAAGACGGTGAGCTTTTGCTTCTTGGTTCGACCGCTAAGGTCGCAACCATTCCTGAAGGAGAAACGGTTGTTTCCATTCAGGCAGGCACACGCCACTTTACCGTTCTGACCGATGCCGGTAAGGTATATGCCTACGGTAACGGCAAGCTTGGTCAGACCGCTGTACCGTCTGCCTTGACCAAGGAAGACTCGTGTGACAGAATTATTTCGACCGGCTTCCAGAACTACGCCTTCAAGGATGGCAAATTTGTGGAGTCCTTTGGCCTCAAAGGCTATATTATGGGTACGGATGAGCTTGGCCGTGATGTGTTCAACCGCGTGATGAACGGCGGTAAGATGACCATGACGGTAGGTGCTGTTGCGGTAATTGTCGCGGCTATCATCGGCATTATCGTTGGCTGTCTGTCGGGTTATTTCGGCGGATGGGTCGATATGCTTCTGATGCGTGTGACCGAAATTTTCGGTGCGATCCCCTTCCTGCCTTTTGCTCTCGTGCTTTCGGCGATTCTTCAGGCAAGTGACTTGGATGAGTCGACGCGTATTTTCATCATTATGATCGTGCTTGGCGTTCTTTCGTGGACCGGTCTTGCAAGACTTGTCCGCGGTCAGATCCTTGCGGAACGTGAAAAGGAATTTGTCCTTGCCGCCAAGGCAATGGGCGTCAAGGAAAAGAGAATTGCCTTCAAGCATATTCTTCCGAACATCATTTCGGTTATCCTTGTCACGCTGACCTTGGATTTCGCCTCCTGTATGCTGACCGAAAGCTCGCTTTCCTATCTCGGCTTCGGTGTTCGGCCTCCGAGACCCACTTGGGGTAATATGCTGAACGGCTGTCGTAACGCAACGGTCATTGAGGTATACTGGTGGCGTTGGCTCTTCCCCGCAATCTTCCTCTCCATCGCGGTTATTTGCATCAACATCATTGGCGATGCTCTGCGTGATGTACTGGATCCCAAGTCGGAGGTGGAAAAATAATGGCATTACTTGAAGTTAAAAATCTTCACACTTTCTTTAAAACGCGAAACGGTACGGTAAAGGCTGTGAATGACGTTTCGTATTCGATCGAACGCGGCAGAACGCTCGGTATCGTCGGCGAATCCGGCTCCGGCAAGAGCGTGTCCGCGATGAGTATTCTCCGTCTTCTGGATGCCAATGGCTATATTGCCGAAGGTGAAATTCTGTTTGACGGAAAAGATCTTACCAAGTTGGAAACACAAGAGCTGTATTCCATTCGCGGTAACCGTATTTCGGTTATTTTCCAAGAGCCGATGACTTCGCTGAATCCCGTTTTCTCGGTGAAAAGGCAGTTGTCCGAGCCCTTTATGATCCATCAGGGTATGACGAAAAAGGAAGCGGAGGCAAAGAGCCTTGAAATGCTTCGTGCGGTACAGATCCCGAACCCTGAGGCTGTGCTTCGTCAGTATCCGCATCAGCTTTCGGGCGGTATGCGTCAGCGCGTTATGATCGCGATGGCACTTGCCTGCAAGCCTGACATTCTGATCGCTGACGAGCCTACGACGGCACTGGACGTGACGATTCAGGCGCAGATCCTTCGACTGATGAACGATCTGCAGAAGGAAAACGGCACGGCGATCATGTTCATCACGCATGACCTTGGCGTTATCAATGAAATGGCTGACGATGTTGTCGTCATGTATTGCGGACAGGTCATGGAGCAAGCGCCTGCCAAGGTGATCTTTGCGAACTGACAGAAGAGCCATCCGTATACCGAGGGTCTTATGTATTCGATTCCCCGTCTGAACGATGTGAGAACCAAGCTTGATCCGATCCCCGGTGCAGTACCGCATCCCTTGGATCTTCCCAAAGGCTGTAAGTTTGCGCCCCGTTGCAAATATGCAACCGCCAAGTGCTGGGCGGAAGAACCGACGCTCGAACAGGTTGACGAGCATCAGTTTGTCCGTTGCTTCTATCCCGAAAAGGAGGTAAGAAACAGTGCCGAACACCAAAAAGCTGTTGTCAATCACGAATCTTAAAAAGTATTTCCCGATTGCGAAGTCGAGCATTTTCCAGAAGGAACAGCTCTACGTTCGCGCCAATGAAGAGATCACCATTGATATTCACGAGGGTGAGACCTTCGGTCTTGTCGGCGAATCGGGTTGCGGCAAGAGTACGCTTGGTCGAGTGCTTCTTCAGCTTTACGATCAGACGGCGGGCAGTACGCTTTACTATGGCAGAACTGTTGCTGAGTTTGCACCGTCTTACGTGAAATATACGCTGAAGCACGCAGCGAAGATGATCGCAAAGTATACCGCGCTTCGTCAGAAGGCCGATGCGATGGAGAAGCTTTGTGAGCAAAAGGGCGATGAAGCTACCTTCTTTGAAATTCAGAACCGCAATCTTTTGATGGCGGAGGCAGATACGGCATTTAAAAACTTTGCTTCGATCCTCGGCGGCTTTGCCGCTTTGCCCGATCCGAGCGAGGGTGCTGCGCTGCTGCTGAAAAAACACGATAACGACATCGACATCGTTCGCTTAAAGGATAAGCTTCAGGATGTTGCGACCGATATTGACTTGTGTCTCGGTCAGCTTGAGGAGCTTCGCGCGGCGGAAAAGACTGCCGATGACGAGCAAAAGAAGAAGCTTTCGCAAAAAATCGCACGTCTTACCAAAAAGCATACGGCGCTGGAGGCGAAAAAGGTGCAGCTGGAAGCTGCCCTTCAGGTTGAGATCGAAGAAGGCAAGGCTTTTGAAAAAGCCATTGCCGATTTGAAGGAATCCTATCGCACAAACAGCGAGTTTATGGCATATGAGAGTTATCTGGATGACGGTATTGACCTTTCCCGACTCAAGTATTCCGAAATGCGTCTCTTACGCCGTGATCTGCAGATTATTTTCCAAGATCCCTATTCCTCGCTGAATCCCCGTATGACGGTTGGTCAGATCATCGAAGAGGGTCTTCTGACACATAAATTCTTCAAGCCCGGCTCGCCGAAGATGAAGGAATATGTGTTTGAGATCATGAATGCCTGCGGTCTGCAGAATTATATGTACAACCGCTATCCCCACCAGTTCTCGGGCGGTCAGAGACAGCGTATCTGCATTGCGCGTGCGCTTGCTGTGAAGCCGAAGTTTGTTGTTTGTGACGAATGTGTTTCGGCACTTGACGTGTCGATCCAGTCGCAGATCATTAACCTTCTGGAAGAACTGAAGGAAAAAGAGAATCTGACGTATCTCTTCATTTCGCACGACCTTTCGGTTGTCCGTTATATTTCCGACCGTATCGGTGTTATGTATCTTGGTAATATTGTGGAGCTTGGCGATGCCAAGACCATTTTCGAAGATCCCCGTCATCCCTACACCGTGGCACTTTTATCCTCGATCCCCACGACGGATGCTGACAACCTGAATAAGGAGCGCATCATTCTCGAGGGTAATATCCCCAGCCCCATTCGTCCTCCGGAAGGCTGTAAGTTCCACACCCGTTGCTTTATGGCTTGCGATAAGTGTAAGCGTGTTCCGCCTCCGACGGTTGAGGTTGAGCCCGGTCACTTTGTGGCTTGTCACAATCTCGATAAGAAGATCGACGAAAACGGCAAGTTCCTGTTTGATGTTGTGACCACGAAGCGCGAGGCGCGCAATTAAGGGGCGCATATGGCTTGGTGGAAGCGTTTGAAAAAGGATAACGCCGAGAAGCTTTCCGAATTCCGTGAGGAAGCGGAAAAGGAAGGCGGCATTGGGAAGAAGGACACCTTTGCGATGCTGTTATCCGCATTTCTTGTCTTCGTTCCCATTGCGATCCTTGTTCTTGCGGTATTTGCCGCAGTGATTCTGGGTCTCTTATATCTGACCTGACGCAAGACATAGTATCGGCAGATCTGCTTGACAGGCAGAATCAATAGTATTAAAGGGGCTGGCTCAATAAGCAAGATCCAAAAAGAAAAACGGATACTCTTTACCGAAAAGGTATTGAGTATCCGTTTGCTTTGTTGTATAATTTAATTGCTAGAAAAAACTCACAAGAAAGCGAGATAATTATACAACAATGAG
>JAFTKF010000191.1 GCA_017453405.1 Clostridia bacterium | reverse complement strand
TGGTTTCCTCTAAGAAGAAAGAAGAGCAAGAATCCCTGTATCGGATTTTGCTTGAAATAGACAAGTATCAAAAGAAGTGAATCGCTTGACAAAGCCACCCGACAAGGGTGGCTTTTTGCATGCGCTTGCGTAGTCCGCGCTCGAAGTGGGGGCAGGGTCCCGCCGCGCTGTGCTCGGCGCGGATGTGTGTCCGAAACAAGTTACCGCAGGGAAAATAAAAATGCGCCGTTGTCAAACGCTTGCAGGAATTGTGAGCGTTTGACAACGGCTGATTTGCGATAAAGGTATTGTTTTTCTTGGGACACTTTTTGAAAAAAAGTATCCGGAGCTGTTTACAGCTCCACCCTTCAAAAAACTTTTGGAATGGGCGACAGAGATGTTGTGTCTGTAAAATTTTTGAAATGGACGACAGAGATGGTATGTCAGCAAAAACTTTTGAAACAGGTATACGCGATATCTGTTTTTGCGTCTTTATGTCATTGTGACGGGGGCGAGCTTGCCGTTTTCGATGGGGAGGATGTCGATGCAAAGCTTTCTGTGATTGGGATTATAGTCTCCAATCGTGCGGCGGTGATAGGCAACATAGTGCTTACCTTTAAAGAAAAAGGCGCTGTTGTGACCGGGGCCGTCGGCAAGCTCGGATTTTTTCAGAATATCGCCGTAGTAGGTGAATGTGCCGCAGGGGGTATCGCTGACGGCGGCTTTGACGTGATAGGTGCCATTGCCCCATCCGCCCGAGGAATACATCAGGTGGTATTTGCCGTCGATCTTCATCACATAGGGGGCTTCCACATAGCCTTCGGGTGTCAGCTCGCGGACGGTGTGATCATAGCAGGGCTCGGGCATCGTCTCAAAGCCGTTCATGGCTTCATTCATTTTGGCGACCACGAGATGCTGCCAGCCACCGTAGTAGAGGTAGATCGCGCCGTCGTCATCCTTGAACAGGTGGGCATCGATGGGCTGAGCGCCGTGATAGATCTTATTCATCAGCGGCGAGCCGTCGGTACGGTGGTTTTTGAAAGGCCCTTCGGGGCGATCGGCGATACCGATGTACAGTCCGCCGATCTCCTCTTCCGAGTGAATGTCGTTGGCGGCGAAGACAATATAGTATTTGCCGTCCTTTTCAATGGCGGTGGGCGCCCAGATCGCCTTATATGCGCCGTGATACGTGGGCATATCCAGAATGCCCTCGATCATTTCAAAGTGTTCAAGATCCTCGGTAACAACGAGGTCGAGATTGGTTTGCTCCTCATAGGGCAGAGAATTGGTGACATAAAGATAGACTTTGCCGTTATACACGCGCGATTCGGGGTCGGCATACCATTTGGGGGCAACGGGATTGTTCATATCGGTTTCCTTTCCTGTTCAAAACAATATCAGACAAGCTCCAGAGTCAGAATCTTTTTGGCGGGGACGGTGAGTGTGATCGTGTGATCTTCCACCGAGAGGGGCTTGATCAGCTCTTCCCCGAGGGTGAGAAGGTTGGCTGCCGTATAGCGGTCGGCAAGAGTGATCGTGAGATCGATCGCTTCCGTGTGGGTATTGAAGAGACGGAGCAGGGTGGTATTGCCGTCCTCCTTTTTTTTGAATGCCGATGCGCGGATATACTCGTTGTCAAAGCGGACATACTGCTCGGATGCGGGAAGTGTGCCGCTGTGGCAGGTCGTGCCGACGGCAACTGCCGCAGGATAGGCAAAGGCATATCCCTGCGAGAAGGCTTCGCTTTCCTCGTCCTTCTGATAGGGAATGACGCTGTATTCCAGCGTGTATTCACCCTGTTTTTGTCCCTTTGGCGTGGGGAACACGCCCCAGTCACCCACCTCGCCAACGGCGCGGAGCAGTGTCAGCGCGACGGTATTTTTGCCGTCACGCAGGACCTCATATTCGCAAAGTCCGCGCGTGGCGAACAAAAGCCCCGAATCGGAGGCGTCGTCCTTCAGGGTGACGAACGCCTGCATTCTCTGCGCGTTGCAGGGATTTTCCCACGTGAATTCGGGCTTGATCTTACGCTTGACGACATCGAACTGACCTTCGGCATAAACCGATTCTGTCGTGAAGTTTGTCGGGAAGAGCACGCGCAGACGGTGATCGGTCTTCTTGTTTTCCACAACCGTTTTTATATCCACACGGGGCGTGCCATTTGTCAACGTGAGATAGCTTGTCAGCTTCACGCCGCGCGTGAGTGTGAAGCGCACCTTATAGGTCACGCGGTACGCATTGACCTCGTATAACGTGATCCTTGCTTTCTTCTCGGTGCTGAGAATGGGGGTATCGCCCTTGGGCTGCACATAATTATAAAGATTGCCGCAATCGGCGGTATCTTCAAAGAGGTGGAGATCCTTATAGGTTGTTTTCGATCGCTTATCGTAAAGATCAAAGCTGCCGTTGTCCCGAATCGTCAGGCGCACGCTGTCGTTTTCACAGCTGCCGAAGCCATAAGGAAGTGTTTCTGTCCGCTTCGGTTTGCAAAAACGGAGGGTATAGGTCTCGTAGCCGATGCCGCAGGTGGTGACGGGAAATTCCACCGTGACGCGGTCAACGTATCTGGGCTGACGGAAGCGGTCTTCGGGCAGGGTATAGGTAAAGGTGTTGGGCTGATAGGTTACGGTATGGGGAATCTCGTTGCCCTGAGAATCAAAGAGCGCAAGGTGTTTAAGATCGGTACCCCGTTCAAAGTCCACGCAGGCTTTGACGACGGTGGTCGCCCGATTCGGCGAGAGGGAATAGACCACAATGGCGGCATCGCCGTTTGGCGTGTTGGTCGTGACCGCCGCCGTGAGCTTATCGAGCGCATAGTCGCGAAGCTCCTCGGTGCAGGTGATCGCTTTCATAAAGCGCACCTTCATTTCCTCATACACCTCATCACAGCTGCAGGCGCAGATCGAGTCGTGCGGATGATTCTGCATCAGCTTTTTCCAGGCATAGAGGAAAAGATCGCTCTTGTATTTGCCGCCGTTGGCAAGAAGCAGCGTCGAAAGCGGCTCGGCGATGCCTGCAAGCAGATGCTGTGCTCGGTGATTGTCCTGCTTGATATCCACGTGTGCCGAGGCGGTCGAAATGAGATTGCCCCAGCCCCGCGTGAACTGCGAGTTGATCTCGCCTTCAAACACTTTAAGATCCTTGGCGCTCTCGCGGATGGCGGCGATATAGTCCTTGAAATTTGACTGCTTGACATAAACCTCATCCTGCACATCATTCGCAAGGCGGATGACCTCGTGAAGATTTTTCTGAAGGGGCTGGTGGTCACAGCCGTTCATACCGAGCAGGTGGTCGGTCGTGGCAAAGCGAGAGGTGCTTCTGACGATATGGGCTAGGCGTCCTTTCAAAGCTTCGGGGTCGGCAGGCAGTTCCATGGCGTTGTGATACCAATTACAGAACATCACGCCCAGAACCTCCGAGCCGTCGGGGGCGCGCCAGATCAATTCGCTTTTTGTCAGTCCGTTCTGCTTGATGATCTCGTTATCAGCGCCGACATCGTTGACGCCTCTGCCGAACACGGCGTTGTCAAAGCCAAAGCCTCTGACGATCTGGGGCGCTTGCGAGATATTGCCGAAGGCATCGGGGAAATAGCCGCATTCGACAGGCTCAGCGCCGATGGCGCGGCAAAGCCTGATGCCGTAGAGCATATTTCTGACATTGGCTTCTCCGCTTGTCAGATATTCATCCTGCAGGATGTACCACGGACCGATCTGAATGCGTCCCGCGCGGATGAGGGCAAGCAGTCTTTCGCGCATCGTGGGGCGTACCTCGAGATAGTCCTCAATGACGACATATTGCCCGTCCATATGGTAGTAGGTATAGTCCTCGTTCTGTTCCATCACCTCAATGAGATTGTCGAACAGATCCACAAGGCGTGTGCGATGCTTTTCAAAGGGAAGATACCATTCGCGATCCCAATGCGAGTGGGGAATGATGTGAAGTGTTTTTTTCATACTGTCGATCCTTTCGGTGTTATACAGTGCCGTCACAAGAGAGGACGGTGATTAATTTGGATTTGAGGGTGTGTGTGACATCTTCGCCGTATGCCGCGAGCCATTCGGCTTTCGTTCCTTCGTAGCATACCGTGATGCCGCTTGGGAAGATCGCGGGAGAGAGGGCAGAAAAGCCTTTGGCGATCCGCACGGTCTTCAGGGCAGGGGCGTCCGGAAGAAGTGAGGGATCAAAGGTAGTCAGCGTACTTGGCAGGACGACGGTTTCCACCGTTTTGAGCGTTTTCGCAATGCCTGCGGGGAAACGGACATCCTCATTGCCGTAACGAACGCGGTATTCGTCGGGATGATGAATGACGGTAACGCCTTCGGCAAAGATCAGGGTTTTCAAAGAAACGGCGTTATGCAGGAAATACTGCCTCAGCTCTTCGGCAAGCGCCTTTGAGACGGTGAAGGCTTCGACTTTTGTACCGCCGAGAACAGCAAAGTCAAGCGCAGTGAGTCCTTCGGGCAGAGTCAGGGAAGTGAGGGATGTTCCTTTAAAGGGATACGCACCGAGTTTTTCAAGCGTCGCGGGCAGAGCGACCTCGGTGAGCGCCGTGCACCCGTCAAAGGCGAGATTCCCGATTGCCGTAAGACCTTCCGAAAGCGTGACCTCGGCAAGGGCGGTACAGCCGCGGAAGGTGGCGTGCGCAATCTCACCAAGTGTCGGGGGTGTGGCGATGGCTCTGAGGGCGGTGCAGTTCTCAAAGGCATGGGAATCAAGCGTTTTCAGTGATGCCGACAGCGTGACCCTTTCAAGAGATGTGCAGTTTTTAAAGGCTTCTGTACCGATCGCGGTGACGGTATCGGGTATGACGAGCGCTTGAAGGGCGGTACAGTCCTCAAACGCGTTCCGATCGATAGAAGAAAGCTTTTCGGGCAGGGTAAGAGAAGCGAGCGCCGTACAGCCGACGAAGAGGGCGTAGGGGATGACTGTTACCGCGGCAGGCAGGGTGACTTCGGCAAGGGCGGGATTTCTTCCGAAGGCACAAGAGCCGATTGCTGTCAGGGAATCGGGAAGGCGGACGGTCGTCAAGGCTTCGCAACGGTAAAACGCAAACGAGCCGATCGTCGTCAATGTGGAGGGGAAGGAGACCGCTTTGAGTGCGGTACAGCCCTTGAAGGCTTCCTCCCCGATCACCGCCAAGCCCTCGGGCAATACGACCGATTCCAGCGTTTCGATCCCCGCAAAGACGCCTTTGGCGATCGCCTTGACCCCGTCGGGCAGCGTGAAGCTTTTGGGAAGCTCCCCGCAGGTGATGAGTAATGTACCGTCCTCGATCAGGCAAGCGTTTTCATAACGGAGCTTGGTTTTGTCATAGGACAAAAGATACTGCCGATCGGGGATCGGGCGCAGTCGGTAGGCATAAGAGTCGCTGACAGTACCCCAGCAGGGAACGTATTCCTTATCGTCGTTTCGGAAAAGCTCCAGGGGCTTTCCATCGCTGAAGGTCAACACACAAGAGCGGTAGAAATAGCCCACCGGTGTGCCGTTTTCAAAAACAAAGCTCTGAGGCTGCAGGGTGAGATTGGTGACGGTTTCTTCGGTGGCATCGATGCCGCCGTCGTTTTCGGCAAAGCAAGACCACGTATAGGTCTCTTCCAATACCCAGCTTGCCGAGATCAGAACGGCGGCAAGCTCTTCTTCCGCACTTGCGATATAAGGGGCAAGAGAAGGATTGTCGGAAAGCGAAATTGCTTCTTCGCCTGCTTTCAGCATACGGTAACAGTTCATAAAAGCACCTCGGTTTCAAAAAATAAAAGAAAAGGCTTGTGAAAACAGTATACCAAATCCTTGCGGTAAAGTCAAGTATTCTGTCAAGGGCTTTGCCCGATCTTTATGAAGAATCGGGAAAAATTGCAAGCATTCGCCGTAACGACCTTTCTTTTTTTGCTTTTTTTGACAAAGTGCCGAAATAATCTTGACAAAAAGCGCCGTATGGTCTACAATACAGATACTACGATCAGGGAGGTTTTATAAGTGAACGAGAAGGTACAGAAGATACTCGATCTCATCAAGGAGAAGGGTATCCAAATGATTGATTTCAAGATGGTGGATATTAACGGGCAGTATCGCCACGTAACGATTCCCGCCGTCCATTTTTCCGAAAAGACGCTGGTGGAGGGCATCGGCTTTGATGCTTCGAACTACGGCTATGCCGTGGTGGAAAAGAGCGATATGGTTTTTATTCCCGACCCCGATACCGCTGTGATCGACCCTTTTTGCGAAATACCCACGCTGTCGATGAGCGGAAACGCGATGATCATCGACACGCCGCAAAACCGTCCGCTTGCCCAGTATCCCCGTAACATTGTGCTTGCCGCCGAGCAGTATATGCGTGACTCCGGTATTGCCGACACGATGATGATCCTTCCCGAATTTGAATTTTATCTCTTTGACAATGTCGGCTGGGAGGTCAGCCCCAATTACTCGGGCTACTCGGTGGATGCCAAGCAGTCCTACTGGAATTCTATGACAGAGGGTCTTGGCAATATCGTGCCCAAGCAAAAGGCATATCACGTGGCAAAGCCCTTTGATACCTCGTACGAATGTCGCAGTGAAATGTGCCTTCTGATGGAAGAAGCGGGCATTTCGGTCAAATATCACCACCCCGAGGTGGCGGCATCGGGTCAGTTTGAGATCGAACCGCATCTCGGTGAGATGTCGAAGATGGCAGATGCCACGATGATGATCAAGTATATCATCAAAAACACCGCCAAGAAGTACGGCAAGAGTGCAACCTTAATGCCCAAGCCCATTTTCGGCGAGGCAGGCAGCGGTATGCACGTACATATGCTGCTGCTCAAGGACGGCGAGCCTGTCTTCTCGGACGATAACGGCTATTCGCATCTGTCGAAGACGGCGCATTATTTCATCGGCGGACTGCTGAAGCACATCGCCTCGCTTTGCGCCATCACCAATCCCAGCACCAATTCCTTCAAGCGTCTTGTGCCCGGCTTTGAAGCGCCCGTGACGGTGGGCTATGCCACCTCGAACAGAAGCGCCGTTATCCGTATTCCCGCCTACGCAAAAACGCCGAAGGAGCGCCGCTTCGAGATCCGCAATCCCGATGCGACCTGCAATCCCTATTTCTGCTACGCCGCGCTTCTGATGGCAGGTCTTGACGGCATCAAAAACGAGATCGATCCCCACGAAAACGGCTGGGGCCCTTACGATATGAACCTTTATCATCTGCCCGAAGAGGAAAAGAAGAAGCTGAAGGGTCTCCCCACCTCGCTGGACGAAGCGCTGAACGCGCTGGAAGCCGATCACGACTATCTGACGGCAGGCGGTGTCTTCCCCGAGGCGTTGATCGCGAACTTCATCAAGGGCAAGCGCCAAGAGCTTGCCGAGCTTGCCAAGATCCCCCCCCCCGCGGAATTTGA
>JAFTKF010000190.1 GCA_017453405.1 Clostridia bacterium | reverse complement strand
GACATTGCTTCTTGTTTTTGAAGCCATTGACAGCGGAAAAATCACCCTTAAAGATACGGTGACTGTCAGTGAGCACGCGGCAAAAATGGGAGGCTCGCAGGTATATCTTGAGGCCGGGGAACAGATGTCGGTGGAGGATCTGATCAAATCGGTCGTGATCTGTTCCGCGAACGATGCGGCAACGGCGTTGGGGGAATATGTTGCGGGCAGTGAAAGCGCATTTGTCGATGCGATGAACGAAAAGGCACTCCTTCTCGGTATGAAAAATACGCATTTTGACAATACCAACGGGCTTGACGATACCACCCAAACGCATCTGACATCGGCAAGAGATATCGCACTGATGTCGCGGGAATTAATCGTGAATCATCCCGCAATTCTTCAATATACCACGCTTTGGCAGGACAGCATCCGAAACGGTGAATTTATTTTAACCAATACAAACAAGCTGATTCGCTTTTATCCCGGTGCCAATGGCTTGAAAACGGGGTTTACACAAAAATCCGGCTATTGTATTTCGGCAACTGCCGAGCGTGACGGGCTACAGCTGATTGCGGTTGTGATGGGCGCGGAAAGCTCCAATGCGAGAAACGTTGCTGTCAAGGAACTGTTTGATTACGGTTTTGCGACATATACATATGAAAGGATCGCGTCTGCCGAAAATATTGACTTTTCTTTGACCAAAGGCAAAAAATCGGTATCCTATGCGAAAGGGCAGGGATTTGGACTTTTGATCGAAAAAAACCAAAAGCTTCCGATCACGGCGGAATACAGCTTGAAAGAAGGCTTGGAAGCACCGATCATACAGGGAGATGTTGTTGGGGAAGTGGTTTATAAAATGGGGGACACCGTCATCAGGCGCGAAGAACTGCGGGCGTGCGAGACGGTGGATACCATGCGTTTTTTCGATGTTTTATGGGGTGCGCTTCGTGCATATTTTATGATGGAATAAAGAAATCGGATTAATTTTTTCTGATTTTTTTGTGCAAACTATTGAGTTTTTTTTACTTTGTAGTATAATAAAAGAAAGAACGATTCATTTAATTATTTCCGAAAAGAAAGGAACTATCTGATATGACATTACGTTTAAACGATCGTTATCTGAAAGCGTTTATTACCGACGCTGATTATGCCGCAATGGCTGATAAAATTGCGGTGGCTCATCAAACATTTACTGAAAAAAACGGGGAAGGCTCTGACTTTCTCGGTTGGACCGAGTTACCCGATCACTATGACGCGGAAGAGATTGCGAGAGTGGTAAAGGCGGCAGAAAAGATCAAGAAGTCCTGCGATGTATTTGTTGCCATCGGTATCGGCGGTTCGTATCTCGGTGCGCGTGCGGCGCTTGAATTCTGCACAAGTCCCCGCTATAACAATCTGAAAAAAGATACCCCCGATATTTATTTTGCGGGCAATGATATTTCGGCATCGAATCTTTCGGAGCTTCTTGAAATCTGTGAGGGCAGAGATGTTTGCATCAACGTGATCTCCAAGTCAGGCACGACGACCGAGCCTGCGATCGCCTTCCGTGTGTTCCGTGAACTGCTGGAAGCCAAATATGGCAAGGACGGTGCCGCAGAACGCATTTTTGTGACGACTGACAAATGCCGCGGCAAGCTGAAGGAGCTTTCGGATCTGAACGGGTATGAGACCTTCGTTGTTCCGGATGATGTAGGGGGCAGATTCTCGGTTCTCACACCGGTTGGCTTGCTTCCGATTGCAGTTGCGGGCATTGATATTTATGAAATGCTGGAAGGTGCAAAAGCCGCAAAAGAAGCGTATACGGTATGCGATCTTCATGCGAATGACTGTTACCGTTATGCCGCGATCCGTAATATTCTCCTTGAAAAGGGAAAGAGTGTAGAGATTCTGGCAACCTATGAAAGCGCGCTCGGTATGACAGCAGAATGGTGGAAACAGCTGTTTGGCGAAAGTGAAGGCAAGGACAACAAGGGTATTTATCCTTCATCGGTTACGTTCACGACCGACCTTCATTCGCTTGGTCAGTTTGTGCAAGAGGGTAGCCGTATTATGTTTGAAACGGTTCTTGATCTTGTGAATTCCTCACACACACTGAAGATTCCATATGACCCCGCAAATTCCGACGGTTTGAATTTTGTTGCCGATAAGGATCTTCACTATGTGAACCGCACGGCATTTATTGCAACGGCTATGGCACACGTGGACGGCGGTGTACCGAATATCGTGCTGGAGCTTGAAAAACGCGGCGCGTATGAATTCGGTTATCTTGTCTATTTCTTTGAGCTTGCCTGTGCAATTTCCAGCTATACACTCGGTGTCAATCCCTTTAATCAGCCGGGTGTTGAAGCATATAAAAAGAATATGTTTGCGCTTCTCGGCAAGCCCGGAGAAGAGAATGAAAAGCTTCGTGTCGCACTTACCAAAAAAATGTAATTTGATTTGGTGATTTTGCCTATTGAATTTCTACTAAAATTATACTATAATAAAAAAAAGACCCGAAGGGAGATTATACAATTATGGTTAAACTTATCGTTGGGCTGAAAGGCTCCGGCAAAACAAAGACTCTCATCAACTTGGTTAATACCGCAGGCGAAAACAGTAAGGGTGCGGTTGTTTGCATCGAAAAGGGTAAAAATCTCATCCACGAGATCGACGCTCAGGTACGACTGATCGATACGGATGATTACAATATCTGCACGGCGAATTCGCTTTACGGCTTTATTTGCGGCATTTGCGCCAGCAATTATGATATTACCGATATTTTTGTTGACGGTACAATGAGAATCTGTCAGAGAGATGTTGCTTTGATCGCACAGTTTGTTAAGGAAATGGATGAACTCCTGACTGCTAACAACATCAACCTCACACTGACAGTTTCGATCAATGCTGAGGATCTTCCCGAAGAACTCGCAAAGTACGTAGCATAATCCATATGACTGCTCGCCCAACTACGGCGAGCAGTTTTTTTGCCAGAAAAAAGGAACAGCGTTTTTACACACTGTTCCTTTTTACTTTTATTCTTAAAATCAGGTGAAGCTTTCGTAAAGGGTACGAATGGTGGTTTTGAAATCGGCATCCATAACGCCGATGATGATATTGATCTCGTCAGAGCCTTGCTCGATCATACGGACATTGACCCCCGCGTTGCCGAGTGCGGAAAAGAGCATACCCGAAACGCCGCGGTTTGATGCCATTCGTCTGCCGACCACTGCAACGAGACTGACACCGTCGCAGACTTTAATGGTATCGGGATCAAGCTCGCGCTCAATATCGGCGATCAGATTGTGCAGACAGTATGCCAATTCCTTGGTGGAAATCACCAGCGAAACGGTATCGACACTGCAGGGGATGTGTTCAACCGAAAGGCGATATTTTTCGGTCAGCTCCAACAGTTTACGGATGAAGGAGATGTCTTCAGCCATACGCTTTTTGCTGACAGTGATAAAGGTATAATGCTTCTTGCCGGTAATGCCGGTAATAAAGCGTGCGCGTTCTTCATCGCTTTCGTTTTCGAAATCCTCCATAATGAGCGTGCCGACCGCATCGGGATCGTTGGTGTTTTTGATATAAAGAGGAATATTGGCAGAGCGGACGGGGAAGACGGTTTCTTCGTGCAGGACCTCGGCGCCCATATATGAAAGCTCACGCAGTTCATTAAAGGTGATGCGTTCAATGGGTTTTGGCTTGTCAACAATTTTGGGATCTGCCATCAGAATACCCGAGACATCGGTAAAATTTTCGTAGCATTCCACGCCAAGTGCCGCAGCCGCAATAGCACCGGTGACATCAGAGCCGCCACGCGAGAAAACGTGAAGCTGTCCGTTGGGAAGAATGCCGTAAAATCCCGGAATGACCATATGGGGATGTGCTTTGTGCAGCTCTTTTAAATTGGCGTAAGATTCTTCGAAATTGACAGTCCCGTCATAATTGAAAATCAACCATTCGGTAGCATCGACAAAATCGTAGCCAAGGTAGTCAGCCATCAGCTTGGCGTTCATATATTCGCCCCGTGAAACGATATCGTCAACTGAAGATTTACGGGACATTCCACCCCGAACAGAGGCAAGAAGTGCCTCGACATCCAGTGTGAGTTGACAATTGGTGGCAATTTCGCGGTAACGGCTCGCAATATTTTCCCAAATATCATCGAAAGAAACCTTGTAATTGAGATGGGCGTGACAGATATAGAGTAGATCGGTTACCTTATTATCTGTCGGGAAGCGTTTGCCGGGGGCAGAGACAACAACGATCTTTCGTTTGCTGTCGGATAAAACGATATCTTTGACTTTGCGAAAAG
>JAFTKF010000189.1 GCA_017453405.1 Clostridia bacterium | reverse complement strand
CAGGAGTTGGATACGCTTCTGAAGAAGAAAGAAGTGGCTGAAAACAGCCTTTCCAATAACCGTCGCATAAGCCAACAGCTTACAGACAAAAAACACCTTGTCGCCGAGGAACTGACAAAAATGAAAGACGAGCGCGAGGCGCTGTCTGACATTGCCCGGACGATAGCCGAGCTGAAATCCCAAAAAGAGACGCTTGAGCGAACGCTAGACGGGCTTCGCACTTGTCAAAGTAAATACACAGCCTATCAGAACGCCATTACCGCGCAAAATGCCGCCGAAGCCGCCTTTCATACGGCAAACCGAGAGTATCAGGAAAAAGCGGCCCTTTACAGCGCGATGTACGCCGCCTTTTTGGCTTCGCAGGCAGGCATTCTTGCCAAACAGCTGACCGCAGGCGAGCCTTGCCCCGTTTGCGGCGCGACCACCCATCCGCACCCGGCAACAGCGCCCGACGACGCTCCCACAGAAGCCGCACTCGAAAAAGAGAACAAAGCGCTGACCAAGGCACAAGCCGCGCTGACCAAGCAAAGTGCCGCTGCAGGAAGCGCACAAAGCGCGCTCTCTGCCGCAAAAGACTCGCTCTGTGAGGCATTGTCACGCTATCTGCCCGATACCGAGCCCGACAGCGCCGCGCTTGCCATCGAAACCGCACTTGCCGAAGCCGAGCAGGCACTGAAAGCCCTTACCGCCAAGCAAGACAAAGCGCAAGCCGATCAAGAGCGCTATCAAAAGCTTTTGTCAGCGATTCCGCAAAAGGAAAAGGCGCAGGAAGAACTGCGGCAAAGGATCAGTGATCTGGAACGCGATATCGCCTCGGACGGGCAATTGGTTGTATCCCTGACAGAACAGATCGATTCCCTTAGCCAAAAGCTTTCCCATTCCTCCTCTGCCGAGGTGCACGCCGCAATCGAAAGCCTGCAAAAGCAGATCACAGCGATCGAAACCGACCTTTCACGGGCACAGCGGGAATGCGAACTGCTGCGCAATGATATTGCCACCTTGCAGGGCAGTATCGAAACCTATCAGAAAGAAACGGCAAAAGCGCCCGACAAGACCGCCCTTGAAGCAGAAGAAGCGCTTTCGCTTCTGAAAGCAGAAAAAGGGGCACTCTCTTCCCGCTTGATAAGTCTCAGCAATGCGCTCACTACCAATCAACTGATCCGCACTTCCCTTGTTTCCACCGGTGACAGTGTCACCGAATTGACCCATCGGCACGCGTGGCTGTCCGCCCTTGCCAATACCGCCAACGCCAAGGTCAAGGGAAAGGAGCGCATCAACCTTGAGACCTATGTACAGATGCGCTATTTTGACAGCATTCTGCGCTATGCCAACCGTCGCCTTCTGGTGATGACAGGGGGCAGATACGAGCTTTGCCGCGCAGAGGCTGAAAATCTGCAGTCACAGACCGGTCTTGACCTTGATGTCAAGGATCACAACATCGGCAAGGTGCGCAGTGTCAAGACCCTCTCGGGTGGCGAATCCTTCAAAGCCGCCCTCGCGCTGGCACTCGGACTTTCCGAGGAGATCCAATCGCAGGCAGGCGGCATCCGTCTTGACACGATGTTTGTCGACGAAGGCTTCGGCTCGCTCGATACCGAATCTCTCCGTCAGGCACTGGAAGCCCTTTCCACACTGTCCGAGGGCAACCGCCTTGTGGGCATCATTTCGCACGTCAGAGAGCTGAAGGAAGAGATTCCCAAGCAGATCGTCGTAAAAAAACAGCCGGGCGGCACCAGCACCGTCTCGGTAATTACCTGAAAAAATTCAAACAGAGCCGTTTTCACAAGAGAACGGCTCTGTTTTCGGTTATTTCATCAGTCCTCGCGCGATATAGTCGGCGAGAAGATCGCGAGCAAAAACATCGGGAGCATACCGTGCCACCTCTGTCATATTGTTATAGCGGTAGGTAGAGGAATAGGTATCGGTGATCACGTAATAGGTTGCATAATCGTTGATATTCGACCAAAGCGTTTCACCGTATTCGCTGTAATGCATATAATACGAGCTGTGCGGCGATTCATAGAAGACCCGCCTCAGATCCTTGCCGAGGATCGAACACAAAACGATCTGATTGTCAAAGGGGAAGATCATTTGCAGCTGTGAGTAGGTCACATCGCCTGCCGCAAGGTTATAGGGACTGCGTGCCTGAATAAACGCACCGGCAAGCGCAATCGGATAGTCCCTGCCCCACGTGTCAACACCCACCTGATAATACAGATCGGCAACCGTCTGACAAAGCACCTTGCTGTTTTTGTATGAGCCGTTTTTGCCCACAACTTCATCCCCTCGGGAGATCTCGTCCCGATATTTTTCAAGAAGCTCATCAACAAGACCGTCGCCCTCCAGCGCTTCATAGCGTGAGGTCGGCAGATATTCACCCAGACGCACATCGGTCTTGCCATTGGCAATATTGATACCGACCTCCGCGTGAGTGATGCCCTTATTGTCACCGCCGCCCTGCAAATGGTAGACACCGTAGCTGTCACGCAAAACATAATTCTGATGCGTGTGCGCCTCGAACACAAGGTCCACATAGCCATCGGACAGAACCGTATCGTAGTAAGAAGAAAAAGCAGAATCCGACATCGTATTCACAAAGGATTTCGAGCTTCCATAGCCATCGTGGATCGAATACACGATGAAGTCAGCACCCCACGCGCGAAGCTTTTCGCTTTCCGCCTTGACAAGTGCGGTCAATTCGTTGCCCGTTTTGAAATAGACATCCTCCGATTTGTCGGCGGCAATGGAGGAGTAGCAGTCACCGATCGCACCGATGATGCCCACCTTGGCGCCACCGCGCTCGATCATCACTGAAGACGATACGTAATCAACACGCTGACTGTTCGAGCGGTCGTAAATATTGATGGCAAGCATCGGAAAGTTTGCGATCGCGGCATTTTTACGGATACTGTCAGAGCCCCAATCGTATTCGTGATTGCCGAGCGTCATCGACACAAAGCCCAGTGCATTCATCCATTCGGTAAAGATCAGCCCTTCGGTCAGATTGGACTCCGAGCTTCCCTGCCAGGTATCGCCCGAGGACAAAAAGACGGTATGATCGTCGGTTTCGCGGCAATTTTTGAGATAGGTCGTCAATTCATCCACACCCACCTGCGTGGAGGAATCCTTGAACTTG
>JAFTKF010000188.1 GCA_017453405.1 Clostridia bacterium | reverse complement strand
GTGGCGAGTGGCGAGGCGGGGCGAGCGGTGAGGTGGGGAGAGTGGCGAGGCGGGGCGAGTGGCGATGCGAGTGGTGAGGCGGGGCGAGTGGGAAGGCGGGGAGAGTGGCGAGGCGGGGTGCGGGGCTAGCGGGGTGGCACTGCCGGGTGGGGTGACATAGGGCCGGTATTTGTGGATTTTTTTGTTTCGGGTAGTATTTTTTTGAGTGATAGGGGGTGTATGATGTGGATGCAAGGGGCGGTGGCAGGCGTCTCTTGACAGGTTTTGAAAGGAGGGGGGCGTTATGGCTTTGGTCTATCGCAAAGCATATTGTGACAGGTTGATTTCGTATTTTTCGGATATGCGGCGCGGTGAAAAAGGGGAGATTCTGGGTGTGCCGTCCTTTATCTCTTTTGCAAAAGAGCTTGGTGTTCCGATCACGGTGCTGGAAAAATGGCGCAGAGAGCATCCCGATTTTGATCGGGCGGCGGTGCACGCGGTTGAGATTTTAAGACAGCTTCTGATGGATGCTTCGCTGAACGGCACGGTCAATGTATCGGCGGCAAAGTTTATTTTGTCCTCGGAATTTGGAATGCTTCCGTCCTCGGAGAAAGCAAAGTCCAAAAAAGACGGCGAAGAGGGGCTGACAGAGGAAGACCGACGGCTGCTTCAGAATTTAGAGGAACGGTTATCACGGGATGAAATCAAGGCGTGAATATCTTGATGCCTTCCGTCGGATGGAATTTTTATATGCGAAGGATGATCCCGTGTACTTTGCCGATCACTACTGTTATTTTGAGGACAAGGATTCCGAAGACGTGATCGTGCCCTTTCGTCCGTGGCCTGCGCAGAAGGAAGCGCTTCTTGCGATCGCGCGGGATCGGTTGTCGCTTTTTCTGAAGGCGCGGCAGATCGGGATCACGTGGGTGGCTTTGATCTATTGCGCACACGATCTGATCTTTCACCCCGGGCACACGGTGATCGCGCTCAGTAAAACGCAGAACGATGCCTGCGAGCTGGTGCGGCGGTTTGGCATCTTGCTGGAGCATATGAAATCGCTTCTTGCAGGGGGCAATCTTCGCTGTGAGATCCGCAAAAATGAGGTCGAGATCCAATCGTCCGACGGCAGGGTCAGCCGTTTCAAGAGCTTTGCCGCCTCGCCGAGTGCCGGTCGATCCTTTACCGCGAATATTCTTCTGATCGATGAGTGGGCGTTTCAGGAATATGCGCGTGAGATCTGGGCTTCCGCGTATCCGACCATCAACCGTCCGACGGGCGGTAAGGTGATCGGCATTTCCACGATGAAGCGCGGCAGTCTGTTTGAGGAATTATGGACGACCGAGAACGGCTTTACGAAGCATTTCATTTCGGTGTTTGCCGATCCGAGACGGAATGCGGCGTGGTACGAGGCGACCAAGCGCGATATCGGTGAGCGCATTTTGCAGGAGTATCCGCGAACAGCCGAGGAGGCGCTTGCCGATGTGGGCGGACGCTTCTTTCACGAATTTGATCCTGCTTTGCACATCTGCGAGCCGTTTGAGATCCCACGGGATTGGCAGATCTACACGACGATGGACTACGGTCTTGATATGCTGGCGCATTACAAGATCGCGGTGGACAGCGAGAAAAACTGCTATGTCTTTCACGAGATCTATAAATCGGGGCTTGTGGTGTCGGAGGCATCGGAGCTGATTCACAAGGCAGACGGCTACAACGGCGAGAACTGGAAGCTTCCGCGCGAGCGGTTGGCGCCCCCCGATCTGTTTGCAAGGGAACTGACGAGCGGCAAGAGTCAGGCGGCGGGCTTTGCCGAGCACGGCATTCGTCTGACGAAAAGCTCAAACAACCGCGAGACCGGCTGGCTTTATGTGAAGGAGCTTCTCAAATGCCGTGTTCTGCCCGATGGACGGCGGATGGCGCGATTGCATATTTTTTCAACCTGCCGTCATTTGACAAGGACGCTTGCCAGTATTCTGGTGGACGAGAAAAATCCCTGTGACTGCAAGCGCGAGCCGCACGAGCTGACACACGCACCCGATGCGCTTCGCTATTTTGCCGTGTGGTGGTACAAGCCGCCCGATGTGAAAAAGCGTGTGGAAGCCCACTGGACCGAGGATATGTGGGAAGATTATGACAATGCCGACGAGGGGGCACGGCGCCGTATGGAAGAAAGATGGGCACGGTGACTGCCTTAATCGGTAAAAAACGAAGAAAGGATGTGGGTGGTATGCCACTCATACGAAACAAATGAACATTTTGACGAACAAACTGCAGTTTTTCTCGTCGCTTTTACAAGAGACCGAGGAAAAGCTGTCGGGGCGGTATGATGCATTACAAGAGGCGTACCGCCAATATCGCGGAGAAGGGGAGCTTGCGGGTCTGAAGCCTGCCACGATGACGCGCAATATCACCTATGAATTGATCGAAAGTGAGGTTTCGACCGATATTCCCCTGCCGCACGTATCTGCTTACCGCGCAAACGGTATCAAGGAGCAGAATGCAAGGCGGATCGAGGCGCTTCTTGCGGGGCTTCGGGATAGCTTGCCCTTTGAAAAGATCAACGACAGTGACGAGCGTATGACCTATATTTACGGCGGTGCGCTGTATCTGGTGGAATGGGACGAGCAGGTGGTGCACGGCGGCGAGGTGGGCGGTGTGAAGCTGACACATCTGAGTCCGATGCATTTTCTGCCCCAGCCCGATGTGGCAAGAATTCAGGATATGGAATACTGCTTTTTGCGCTTTACGGCGACAAAAGGGGAGCTTGGGCGCAGTTATCGGCTTTCGGAGGAGGAATATCTTCGCTTGGAGGGCGATGGCGAGGGGGATGCCTGCCGCGTGATCGTTTGCTTTTACAAAAACGAGGCGGGCGAGGTATCGCGCTTTATCTTTTCGGGGGATGTGGTGCTGTCGGACATTGAGGATCTGTACGCCCGAAAGCGTGCGGTCTGTTCGGTATGCGGACTTGACAAGGTCGAATGTACCTGCGGGGGCAAGGCGATACTTGTCAGCGACGATTTCGAGCGTGTTTCCTCTGAGCTTGTACTGCCTGACGGTGAGACTGTACCGCGCGGCAGTCTGATCCGCCGCTATAAGCCGCGCGGATTTCCGCTCGTGATGCGCAAGAACTCGTCCTGCGAGGAGGAGATGTTGGGACAGAGCGACTGTCTTTTCATCCGTCCGCAGCAGGTCGAGATCAACAAGGTGCTTTCGCGTTTGCACGAAAAGATGATGATGGCAGGGCTGTATCCCTACAAGCCCGATGACTGTCAATTCCGCTATGACAATTCGATTGGCGGCAAGGTCTTGAATTTGCGCCCCGGGGAAAGTCCCGCGCAGTTTGGGGTTTTAGACACGACCCCCGATATTACCAGAGATCTTGCCTATATTGAGGCGACATACCGCGATGCCAAGCGTATTCTCGGCATTTCGGACGCCTATGTGGGCGAGGGTGAGTCGCTTGCGGTATCGGGAGAATCGCGTAAGGTACAGGTGGCGCAGGCAGAGGGGCGTCTTGCCTCGAAGCGCGTAATGAAAAACGCGGCGTATGCGGAGCTGGATGCGCTTCTCTTTGCTTTTTATCTTGCCTATGCCGACGAGCCGCGTGCGGTGCTCTGCCGTGACGGCTTTCACCGTCAGGTGAAGGATGCCTTCAGCCGCTACGATTTTCTGATTCGCGGTGAGGATGGGATCTATACCTATGACGATGATTACCATTTTTCGACGGCTTCCGCAAAGCCTACGGGGGATGAGCGCGAGGCGCTTTGGCGTGAGAATCTTGAAAATTACCGTGCGGGCAGCTTCGGTCCTTGCGGTGAGCGCGAATCTCTGGCGAGATATTGGGCATCGCAGGTCGAATGCGCCTATCCCGGGGCAGAAAAAAGTCTCTCCTTCTTTGTAGGGGAAAAGACATAAACAGAAATATCGCGCCGATGCCGCCCGTTCTCTTTTTCGTGACAGAGAAAGTCGGTCGGGTTTTGTGGATATTGCGTCTTGTCGTTTGCACGGACAAGCGGCGGGCGGTGTCGGTCGGTACGGTATGCAGAACGGTTTTTTGCGGTGTTGCCTCAAAAAAACACTCACACAGTTCCAAGAAAGGGGATTACGATGGAAGAAAAAGATGAAACGCGCTCGGCAGATGTGTCAGCCGAAGAGGTAGGCTTGACAGAGGAGGCTGAGGCGGTAAAGGCGCTGAGCGATATGCCTGAGGGGGCGATTTCTCCCTCTGAGGAGGCGGTGGACTGGAAAAGCCGCTGTCAGGCGGCAGAGGAGGCGCTGAGTGATTCGCTTGCGTATGCCGGCTTATGTGCCGAAAACGGCGCTGCTTGTGACGGTACGGCGCTTGATAGCCCGATCTATCAGCGGTTTTGTGCTCTGCGCTCGATGGGGCTTTCGGTCAAGGAAGCCTTTTATGCCGCCGATTCCGCGCGTGTTAAGGCAAAGGATCAACAGCCTTCGGGCAAGGGGCATCTGGTTGCCTCTCACACCAGAATGCAGAATGACTCGACACATCTGACAGGCGAGGAGCTTTCGGTGATGCGCGAGCTTTTGGGAGAGGAGTATTCACTTGACGAGCTGATGAAGCTCTATCGCCGCGTGGCGAAATCATAATATAAGAAAAGGAAGGTAATTCAGTATGGCATTTATTTATTCGGAAAGTGCCGGTCTCAACGATTCGAAGATCGGCAAGCTTGCAACCCCTTTGAAGATGCTGATCGAAGCGGAAAGCGACGCACAGCGCAAGAAGGGCGGAGCGCTGACGGCGCTCTTTAACATTGAAAAGTCGAACCGTTACGGCGAGACCATTCAGTACAGTGATGAATTCACCGCGTTTATGGCGGCGGCAGAGGGTACGGCGGCAGAGACCGACTCGATCGTGGATACCTACAGAAAATTCATCGAGCACATTCCTTTTATGAAGGAATTCGTGATCACCAAGCAGATGCTTGACGATTCGGTTTACGGCATCGGTGCGGACGCCAAGCGCCGCTGCCAGAATTTCGTGAGAGCGTACTATCTCACGATGAACAAGATTGCCGAGGCAGCCATTGCCAACGGCAAGAACACTTCGATGGTTTTTAACAAGGCGACGGTGGATCTTGCGACGGCAGACGGTGTGGCGTTGTTCTCGACCGAGCACAAATACGGCTCTGCCGATTCGCACGGTACGGGTGTGCAGTCGAACTATTTCGGTATGAACCGCTATGACGGGAATTATCGCGATCTTACGCTTGCGGATGTGGAGGACGCCATTACCAAGGGTGCTGCCCAGATTCGCAATATGAAGGATGAAAACGGCGAGGTGCTGGGCTATGTTGCCGATACGGTCATCATTCCCGGTAATCTGCCCCTTCTTGAAAAGTATGTCAAGCAGGTGCTGGGCTCGCCTTATGAGGCTTCGAATGCCAACAACGGCATCAACATTCACTACGGCAACTGGAATCTTGTGGTGCTCCCCACCTGGCAGTATGAGCTGAATGAGGATAATCTGTCGCAGACCTATCCCATCATTCTGATGAGCTCGGAAGCCAACCGCAATCTTTGCGGCAATATGTTCTTCAACCGCGTTCCGCTTTCGGTGAAGAACTGGGAGGACAGTCACACGAGAAACTGGATCTGGAACGGCTATTGCCGTTTCGGTATCGGCTTCGGTACGTACAAGCACATCGCTTTGATCGAGTGCTATTCGTCGGGTACGGAAGGCGATCAGACCCAGATCTGACAATAAAAGCCGCCCTCGCTCCCTCTCTGCAAGGGTTCGCTTACGAGGGCGGCTTTCAAAGAAGAAAGGAGACAGTATGAATGCACTTGAAGTGATGGAAAGCGTGACGGCGCTGGTTTCGCTTGGGTCTTTAACGAACGAGCGAGTATTTTATGCTTCTTTGAACCGTGCGCTTTCGGAGATCGGACAGCTTGCGCCCAAACGTGCGTGGGAGACGATCTATCACGCGCTTCCGATGCCCTTTGTGGCGCGCTCGCACACGGTCAAGGTGACGAAGCAATCGCCGCTTGTGCTTTCCTCTGACAGCATTCACGCGTTTAGCGTGACGGCGTACGGCGAAGGGGCTTTGTCGGTGAAGATCGACGGCGAAAACGCGGGGGAATACCGCTTGGAGAACGGTACGCCGCTGGTGCTTGCCCGTACGGTCAAGGAATGCGTTTTTCGCGAGAGCGGCGAAGTCGTGCTTCGATTCACCTCGGATACGGCGATGTATGTGACGGCGGTGGCTTTATACGGTACACCCTGCGAGCGTTCGGTGTTATACCGCGCGTACCACCCCTATCCGACGGCGAAATTTGCGCATCGCTTTCTTTCGTTCACGGGTAGGCTTGCAAAAAACGACAAGCCTTTTGACAATACGGCAGGCACGGTTCGCTTTTCGGATGACGCGCTGGAGATCGCGTTTCAGCAGGACGGCATTTACGGCGTAGAGTATTACGCCCTGCCGCAACACATTGATGCACAAAACAGAGAGGAGGAGTTTTATGCAAGAGAAGACGCCCTCGTTCTGGTACCGCTTCTTACGGCTTATTATTATGCTCTTGAAGACGGTAGCGAGATGGCTGATGCCTTCCTCGCGCGGTACCGATCGGCAAGAGAAGGGCTTGTCGCAGGAAAAGACGACACCGTTTATGACGTCTACGGATGGTGATGACGAGGATACTTGAAAGGAGGGAAAGCGTATGACGAATGCGACGCATCATAACAAAAGCAATCTTGGCGGCGCGGGGGTTTACAATTATCAGACAAATGCCGACCGTGGGATGGATCTTCGGCTTTTATTTTCGCAGGGTGCGGGAGACAAGGCGGCGATTCTTGACAATCTGTACCGTGACAAGACCCGTCCTTACAAGGCGGTTGAGACATTTCCCGGTTATCGCAGACTCGAAAAGTCCTTTGGCAGTGATGGCGAGAGGGTAAACGGGATCTTTACGCACAGCTTTGACGGAGAGGCGTATGTTTATCTGCACCGCGGACCGTATCTTTATGCCTTTTTGAGCAGTGAGCGCGACCGTTCGGAGTCGCTCTCTCTGATCACACGTGTGGCAGATGCGCCCTCGCGCGGGGTGTCCTTTGGCGGACGGTTTTATTTCTTTGACGGCGAGAGAATTCTTCGCTTTGCCTCTCCCCGTGAGGCGGTGGCGTGGGGAGATGAAGCCTATACCGAGGAAATGGAGGATCTTGGTACGCTTCCCGATACCGATGCGTATATTCCTTTGATCAGCGTTTCGCAAAACGCGTATGAGGCGCGGAATATTCTGACGAATTATTACCGCGTGGAGGATACCACGAAAGAATCGCGGCGCATTTATGACGATTTCGGGCTTCATTTCAAGCTTACCTTTGATGAAGCGGGCAATCGCGGCTTGTGTGTGACGGGCATTGACGGAGAGCGGCAGGTGGCATATGTGCCGCAATCGGCGGTATATCGCGGTGAGCGCCTGCCGATCGTTGCCATTGCGCCCGGGGCGTTTCAGTACAGCGGCATCCGCACGGCGGTGATTTCGGAAAACGTAAAGACGCTGGCGGTAAGCGCGGGGGAGACGGGGGCGTTTTACGGCTGCCGTGAGCTTGTCCGCGTGGCGCTGTATGGGGTGGAGGAGATCGGCGAGAACACCTTTGCGCTTTGCTCGTCGCTGGAGGAGATCATTTTGCCCGCTTCGCTGAAGACGGTGGCGACAAATGCCTTTTACGGTACGGTTGCCCTGAAGCGCGTGTATTACGGCGGCGGTGCTTCGCCGCCTTATGCCTTTGGCGAGGACATTACGGTGTATCCCGACACGGCGATGGGTACGGTAGCGGTTGGCACGGATATCCGCGTGGCAATCGATCCCGATAACTATTCGCGTGTGTACCGTATGCAGGAGGCGACGCTGGAGGCGTCATCTGCTTTCACGCGTTACGGCGGTTGGGAGTCGGGTATTTACGGTGACGCCCAAGGGTATGCGGCGCTTGCCAAAGAGCCGACCTTGCTGTACGGAGTTTGCTTTGAAAGCATTCAGAGTGAAGTGATCAACCGTTACGGCTTTTTTACGCTGATCGGAGAGGGTCGTTTTCTGAAGGAAAGCGAAGAGCCGCTTGCGAGCTATCGCATTCCGATTCCCGATCGCTGTCTGTCGCTGGTGTCGCTGACGGTGGATGGGCAGGCATATAGCGCACTGCCGGAATTCAGCTATCATGAGGCGGTGTCGCGGATCACGTCTCTGATCGTGCGTCTGCCGCAGGCGGGAGAGGCAACGGTGGCAATCACCGCATACGGGTATGACGAGACGGTGTATGCGGCAGACGGCGAGGCGGTTTCCTTACGCGAGATCCTTCGTTCTGCCGACTGTGTGCTGTCGGCAAACGGCAAGCTGTATCTTGCTTCCTCGCGCTGTCCCGGTACGGTATGGGAAAGCGTTTTGCCGCGCTCGGGAGCAAAAGAGGATGTGTATTTTGCTAAAAATGCCGCTCTTTCCTCGGGCGAGGGCTGTGTGAGAGGGCTTGTGCCCCTACGCGAGGGTCTTATGGTACTGAAGGACCGTGGCATCACCCTTCTTGAAAACGGCAAGGACGGCGCGATGCTTTCGGGTGTCGAAGCGGTGGGGGATGCCATTGTTTACCGTGACAGGCGGTATCTTCTCTTGTCGGACGGGGTGTATGAATGGAATGACGGCTCGCTTTTGCAGCTGTCACAGCTTGAAAAGCTATCCTTGCCGATCGAGGGGGCGGTTTCGGATTTTCGCCTCGGCAGGCTTACGCTCTGGGAGGGATATCTGATCCTTTTGCTTGGAGATACTGCCTTTTTGATGGATCTTGATGCGCCTTACAGCGAGGATGGGGCAACGGGGTATCCCTGGTATATGCTGTCTGCTCTCGGCAGTGCGGTGGGAGATGCTTCGGTGTACTGTCACGTGGAAAGTCTGCCCGAAGGCGTGACGGAGGTGGACGGCGAGCCGCTTCAGGCGCTCGGTCGTGTAGAGGAGGTCACGGGCGAGGTCTTATCGGCAACGGTTTCGGACAAGACGGTGTATTATACCGTGCTTGACGGCGTTTATTACGCCCTTGCCGACAGCGGCGAGACGCGGGGCGGCGAGCTTATTCCGTTTTGCGGTATGCTTTCGCTTGACGGGCTGTTATATTTTGTGTCGCTTGATGGGGGACTTTTTGTTTGCAACAGTGACAAGCGGTCTGCGGGCGAGATCCCGAAGGCGTATTATCGCTATGGCACGCGGCGGATCGTGAGCCGATTTGTGAGCGAGGCTGCTGATATGGGTGCTTCGTATCTTGCCAAGCGGACGGTGAAGAAAAGCGGTGTTCTGGCATATGCTGTGCGAGATCGGGCTGTGGTGGAGGTTGCGGAGGTTTCCGACAACGATCGGACATATACCGTCGGGGGATTTTTGCTTGACAGCCCGTCGGGTGGCGGTCTTTGGCAGAAGACACTGCCGCTTGTCTGCCGTCATTTTTCGAAAAAGTCAGTGACGGTGACATCAAAAGGCTTTTGCTGTCCGATTGCTGTTGTGTCGCTTTCCTATCGCTATACGGTGGATCGGCGATTGCGCGAGTGGCAGCTTTTGCCCGAAGACCATACACTGTAATAAAGAAAACGAGGTGATCGGATGGATGCCGCAAAAATAAAGCAGGCATTTGAGGCTTGCTTACGTGCGCCCTACCGTCATTACGAGGAGGGCGCCAGCTTTGCTGTGAAGCGGGAAAACAACTGTGTGACGGTGTATTTTGAAAAATCAAACGGTCTTACGGATTGGCGCAACAATTTCCGTTTTTCCGCGAAGCCCTATCACAATATGCCGAAGACATGGTATTGTCACAGAGGGTTTCTTCGGGTATTCCGGGCGATGCTTCCCCATCTTTTGTCGGTGTTTTCAGATGAAAGTGTGACATCGTTTGTTTTGGTGGGGTACTCACACGGGGCGGCGCTTGCGCTTTTGTCGCACGAATATATTCTGTTTCACCGTCCTGCGCTTGCAGGGCGTGTGGAGGGGTATGGGTTTGGCTGTCCGCGAGTGATCAGCGGCTATGTTCCGCCTGATCTACGCGCGCGGCTTGCGGGATTTCACATCATTCGCTGTGCGGGGGATCTGGTAACGCATCTGCCGCCCCGTCTGTTTGGCTACTGCCACCCCGTGAAGCCGATCGTGATCGGGGAGACGCTTGCGGTATCGGCGATCGATGCGCACCGCCCCGAAAGCTATCAGCTTGCCTTGGATCTGCTTCTTGCGAAAGAACGGCGTGAAAAGCAAGTGACAAAGACTTCGGGATAAGCCCGAGTAATCAAAAAGAAAAGGAGGGTGGACGATGACTGCAGAAGAAATGGCGGTTGCGCTTGCGAAAAACGAAAAGGATATCAAAAGCCTTGCGCACCGTGTGGCAAGCTGTGAAAGTGAAAATGAGACCACAAGACAGCTTGCCATTTCGGTCAACCAGTTGGCGGTCAATATGGAGCATATGCTGAGGGAGCAAAAGGAGCAGGGACAGCGCCTGACGGTTTTGGAGCGCGCGCCCGGAGAGGGGTATTTGCGTTTGAAGAATACCGTGATCCAGTGTCTGACTTCGTCGATCCTCGGGGCGATCCTCGGGGCAGTGATGACATTGGTGCTCCGGTGAATGAGGAGAACACACAAGAGGGGGTTCCCCTTTTGGAAGCTTTCACATAAGATGTACTAGCCGTGTCATCCTGAAATGATTGCTTTTTAAAGTTACTTCAAGAAAAGTCACGCTCCCAATGGGGCTAGATCCCGCCTCGATACTCTCGGCGCGAATGAGTGTCCGATACCAGTTACCGCCGAAAATAATAAAAATGCCGTTTTCAAAGGCTTGCGGAATTGCGAGCGTTTGAAAACGGCTGTTTTTTTATTTCTTTTTACGAAGCATAATGGCGAGGGCGGTGGCGCAGATCGGGATGGCGGCGAGAAGGGGGAGCATGGTGCGGATCTTGCCGTCATTTTTGTTGACATAGACATAGGCGGGATCGTTAGGTCCGATATCCGAGATCGTGCGGAAGGGGGTTTTGTTTTCGGCATCTTCCTTCTGTTCGTCAACGTGCTTTTTGCGGATGGCGGCGGCGCGGCGGAGCATATCGCGATAGCGCTTTTGCGTGGGGGCATCCTGCTTGACTGTGATGTGCGCGGTGTCTTCGTCGGTTTCGTCGACCGTTTCGTCAACAGTCTCATCGACGGTCTCATCGACGGTCTCATCGACGGTTTCATCGACAGTTTCATCGACAGTTTCATCGACGGGTTCTTCAACCGTTTCGACGGTGACACCGTCGGTCTTTTCGTCTGTGGGGGTCTTCACTTCTTCGGTGGGTGTGACTGTTTCATCGGGTACGATGGCAAAGGGGCGTGCATCGATGATCTCGGTGGGAACATCCTCAACACCGTCGGGATTGGTAGGCGTTTCCTCAACAGTGACGGGGGTCTCTTCGACAGTCACGGGCGTCTCTTCGACAGTCACAGGCGTCTCTTCGACAGTCACGGGTGTCTCTTCAACAGTGACGGGGGTGTCCTCGACTTCTTCGCCGGTCGTTTCATCGGGGAGGGTGACGGTTTCTACCGTGGCTTCGATCGGCGTGGGGGGAACGGGGGTGCTTACCGTCGGTGCGGGGATTTCCTCAGAGGTGTCTTCGGGTGCATCTTCGGGTGCTTTTTCGGCTTTTTTGCTCGGAAGCAGGAGCTTCAAGGGGGCGTGAAGGAGGGCGGACAGTGCGATCAGGCGATCGGCATCCGGCTCGCTTTCGCCGCGTTCCCATTTACTGACCGACTGACGGCTGACCGAGAGGGCTTCGGAGATCTCGCCCTGAGAGAGCGAGCGGAGGTTTCTGAGATTTTTCAGGCGTTCGGCAAAGAAGCTGCCTTCGATTGCTTCAATATCGCAGTCGCCTTCATAGGGCGTACCTGTCAGGATCTCTTCCACGGTGGTATCATACAGTGTGGCGAGGGCGGCGTAGGCTTCCAAAGAAGGGGATGCCTTGCCGCTTTCCCATTTGCTGACAGCCTGACGGGTCACAGAAAGAAGCTCAGCGACGGCGGTCTGCGAGAGGGAGGCTTGTTTACGGAACGCGATCAGGCGCTCGGCAATAACGGATTGATT
>JAFTKF010000187.1 GCA_017453405.1 Clostridia bacterium | reverse complement strand
GCGTTTTTAACCGCGGTGGATTTGAGAGGGGAGATGAGCATTGTCATCGAGCGTCCCTCCATCATCGGTTCTTTATCAACGCTTCCGACATCCGCAACGTAGTCGCGGAATCGCTGCAGAAGCTCACGACCGACTTCCTGATGCGCCATCTGACGACCCTTGAAGATCACGAGAACCTTGACCTTGTTTCCGCTTTGGAGAAATTTGCGTGCGTTATTGGCTTTGGTGTTAAAGTCATTGGTATCGATGTGGCAGGAAAGCTGTACTTCCTTGACATCAACCTTAGTCTGATTTTTCTTGGCTTCTTTTTTCTTTTTCTCACGGTCAAAACGGAATTTGCCGTAGTCAAGAATTCTGCAGACAGGGGGATTTCCGTTGGGCGAGATCAGGACAAGATCGAGATTTTTGTCGTATGCGCTTTCAATAGCACTGCCGACGGTCATAATGCCCATCTGCTCACCTTCGGGACCGATAACACGGATCTGTGATTTTTCGGTGATAGCACCCGAAATGATCTCCTCATTCACCAAATGTTCTTTGTCGTTACGATTGTTGATTGCGATGTGAAAACACCTCCGATTAAAATAAAAAATGTGCGCAGAACAACACTCTCCGCACACAAACATCCACACGTATGCAATAAGATAACGTATGGGTTGGGATATTAACCGAACGTAAAGGATCACGTCGGTGAGAACGGAGCTGTTCTTCTTCTTTGACGAATTGGATTCTACCACATAAATTCGCGCTTGTCAAGAGGTTTTTTCAAAAAAATCGAAAAAATATTTGTCCGATCGCTTTGGAACTGTGTTCAGGGTGCTCCGCGGCAGGGAAATTTATAATTTCTTTCCAAAATCTTGCATTTTAAAAGATATTGTGCTACAATAACGGTAATGGAGGTGAGATCCATGTGGAAAAGGCTATCTGCCAAAGTGCGGATATCGCTTTGGTTTCTGACCATTGTTCTTTGGTTTGGTTTGCTGCTTCTTTTGGTATACGGCGTATTTTCGGCTTTTACGGCACAGTCCCGAATGGACGGTACGGTGCAGTTCACTTATGGCTCAGGCTCCCGATACGATCCCTCGGTGGAGGGAAGCCGTCGGGTGTATTTGCCAAACGGTACGGCATATGCCAATTTCACGCTTCTTTCTCAGGCGCTTCAATTTTCTCAGAGCGGAACGGAGGAAGAGATCCGGTATATTATTGAAATTGAGAGCGGTGTTTACGATACGGTCACCTTTTACCGGAACAGCCGCGGAGCGGTTGTGAATGGGGTGCATGTGACACTCGCGTCCCCCGTGGAATTTATATCGGACGGCGTGATGGTTCCCTGTGAATTTCTTACGCGGTATATGACGGGGGTAACGGTAGAAGTAAAAGAGGATGCGGTGCGGGTCATTTTTGACGAAGGGAAGGTTTCATTGCTGCCTGCCTTCCGTCAGCCTGATCCGATCGTGCAAGAAAACACAACTACATTGCAACACAATGAAGCTTTAATTTCAAAAATATAAGCTTAATTCAGAAAGGGTGATTTTATGAAAAAACTTTTGGCAAACAAGACGGCAAGACTTATGATCCTTTTGCTTATGGCGGTCGCTGTATCGTTTCTTATTTACTATGTGACATTGCCTGCGCTGAACGTTCACAGTGTCGGATTCTGGATATATCTCTTTTTTGTGAGTCTGTTATTCGGTGCGGCGATCGGCGTATTTGATCTTTCGGTCATTTTTGGGGAACGGGCGCAAAGCTTTGCACAGTATCAAAAGCGGAAGAAGGCAGTGAATTCCCAAAGACGCGGGCTGTTTTTCCTGAACAAATCGTGGGTTTCGAAAATCGGAGTTGCGGTGATTTTACTTCCGATCGTTGTGATCCTGATCGGCGGAATCTTTTCGTCAACGCTGTTCAACGCCAAGCGTTATGCCGATATTATTGATGTTGAGGATCGCGTGTTTGTGGAGGATATGCCGAGTGTGTCGGAGATTACCAATATCGCGCTTGTCGATACCGAGTCGGCGATCATTCTCGGCGAGAGAAAGCTTGGTGCACTGGATGAAGTCGTTTCGCAGTATGTCGTGAGTCCGAATTATACGCAGATCAACTATAACGGACATCCGATGAAGGTGGCAACTTTGGAATACGACGGTTTTTTCAAGTGGCTGAACAATCGGGATACCGGCGTGCCCGGTTATATTATGGTCGATGCCGTTCTCAATAAGGCGGATTACAAAGAGCTTTCGCAGGGAATTATTTATACCGAGAGCGCGTATCTTGGCGAAGATCTCGAGAGAAAGCTTCGGTTTGACTATCCGACCAAGATTTTTGACCGCATTTCCTTTGAGGTGGATGAAGCGGGCAAGGTCTGGTACGTGGTGTCTTGCGCAACAGCCAAAATCGGGTTGTTTGGCGCAATGGATATTCACGAGGTGATTCTGTTTGACCCGCTCAGCGGAGAATCTACCTTGATGTCGGTGGACGAAACGCCTTCGTGGGTCGATATTGTATACGACGGCTATCTTGCCTGTGAAAAGTACGATTGGAAGGGCTTGTATTCGGGAGGCTATCTCAATTCGTTGATCGGAAACAAGGGCTGTAAGCAGACGACTGATGATTTCGGTTATATTATGAGAGATGATGATGTCTGGTATTTTACCGGCGTTACTTCGGTCACGGCTGATGAATCCAATATCGGTTTTGTCCTCTCGTGTGCCAGAACCGGTGAGTATATTTTCTATCTTGTCGAGGGCGCTGAGGAGCATTCCGCTATGGGAGCTGCCGAAGGCGAAGT
>JAFTKF010000186.1 GCA_017453405.1 Clostridia bacterium | reverse complement strand
TCCGCTTGCGGAACGCGGTTGTCAAGACCGCGAGGAATATTTCACGACGGCGTAATTTGAGTTTCAAAATACCGCTAACAGCATACGCCGTCGACCCCTCGGGGCGCTAAATGAGTATGAGGAGTTTCGCCGCGTGCGCGCGTCGACCAACACTGCGCGTGTTGGATCGGCGGTCTGCTTTTTGAAAAAAGCGACGCAAAAATTTTTGGAATTGGGCGACGCAAAAGCTTTCGTCTTCTTATAAAAGATGCTTATTGGCTTCGGTGCGGAAAATGGGATAACCTGCCGCCTCGTGGGCTTCGAAAAGCTCATCTCACATCTTGACAGTATCATCATGGCAAAGCTGTGCGCCTGTGTGCGGATCCAGCATCGCCGCCTGATAAATGTGCTCCTTCTTGCCGGTAACTGCTGCTTCAATGGTAAGAAGCTGGCAATTGATATTCGTCATATTCATTGCTGCAAGCTGCACGGGAAGTCTGCCAACCTTCGTCGGATGAATGCCGTAATTGTCCACAAGACAAGGCACTTCTACACAAGCTTCATACGGCAGATTTTCAATCGAGCCGCGATTCAGTACATTGCCGCCGATCTTATACCGCTTTCCGGTTTCCAAGGCTTCCATAATGCGCGATGCATATTCCGACGAGCGATTATGTGTCACCTTGCCGTTTGCCATAATTTCATCGCGCTGTTTCGCCCAGTTCGCGATCTGTTCGACACAACGACGGGGATATTCGTCCAGCGGAATGTTGAACTTCTCTACAAGATCAGGACGGTCAGGCTTCAGATAGAAGCAGTTGTATTCCGCATTGTGTTCACTCGACTCGGTGCAATAGTAGCCAAGCTTGTCAATATAGTCAAAACGCACCATATCCCAGTGCTTTTCGGTGGCATTCTTCTCTTTTGCACGACGCTTGATCTCGGGATAGAGATCGTTGCCGTCCTTGTCATACAGCTCCAGCAACCACGCCATATGGTTAATGCCCGCAATCAGCTCTTTTCTGCCCTCCAGCTTATCCTGCATACCAAGATGGTGGAGAAGCCCTGCCGAGCAGTGCTGTACCGAATGGCAAAGACCGACTGTCTTGACAGCGGTATAGCGTTGCATATAGCCCGAAAGGATCGCCATCGGATTGGTGTAGTTCAGGAAATACGCTTCAGGACACACCTCTTCCATATCGTCAGCAAAGCCCTTCATCACTGCAATCGTGCGAAGACCGCGGAAAATACCGCCAATGCCAAGCGTGTCGCCAATCGTCTGGCGCAGACCGAACTTCTTGGGAATTTCAAAGTCAATCACCGTGCAAGGCTCATAGCCACCCACCTGAATGGCGTTGACCACATAGTTTGCGCCGCGAAGTGCTTCTTTTCTTTCAGAAATACCGAGGTATTTCTTCACCGTCGCGCGACCTTCGTTCACATTGTCATTGAGTGCCGTGATCAGAAGATAGCTTTCCTCCAGTCTCTTGGCATCAATGTCGTACAAAGCGATTTCAATATCGTGAAAGCATTCGGTCAGCATCGTATCGCCGAGAACATTCTTGGCAAATACCGTACTGCCCGCGCCCATAAAAGTAATTTTAGCCATAATAGTAGCCTTTCTGAAATGTTAGAATGAAAAAAGGTTGTTGCAAGCAACAACCTTTTTTGTGTAAACGATTAGCCGGTAATACCGGAGCGCTCGATACCCTGAATCAGATATCTCTGACAGAAGAGGTAAACCACGATCAGCGGTGCCATAACCATCAGGGAAACTGTGTTCTTGAATGCAGAACTGAAGAGTGAGCCGCCTGCAGCCTCGGTGAATTTCTTAAGACTCGAGGGAATACCGTAGATCGTCGGGAAGGTTGCATAGTCTCTTACGGTGGGGAAGAAGATCGTCACATAGAAGTTATCGGTCCACTGCCACGAGAATGCAAAGAGGAATACCGTGATCATCATCGGAATCGAGAGAGGCAGAATGATCTGGAAGAATGTTCTGAAAATGCCCGAACCGTCGATGTATGCAGATTCTTCAAGCTCGTCGGGAATGTTCTTAAAGAACTGACGAAGCATAAAGATGAAGAGGCCGTTCTTGAAGGCAAGACCCGTCATCGAAAGAATAACCATCGGCCAGTAGGTATTCAGAAGGCTTACGGGCGTACCGCCGAGAAGCTTGATCAGACCGAAATTGAAGATACCGATATCAAAGCTCTTGAAGTTAAGCGTCATAACGCTTCTGAGGATCTGATGCGGTACAACCATCGTAAAGATCACGCAAATAAAGACGATGCCGTTACCCTTGAATTTGTACTTGGCAAGACCGTATGCAATGACACAGCAGGAGAACATCTGCACAAGCGCCGCAACGAGCGAAACACCCGTGGTGCGGAAGAGCGCATCGAAATAATTGTTCTCGGTAATAATGGCTTTGTAAGTATCGAGAGTGGGGTTTCTTGCAATCAGCTTGACCGTTACGTCTGCGAAGTCTTCGGGAGACATAAACGAGCCTGCAATCTTGGTGATAAAGGGATAGAGAATGATGTAAGAAATACCGAGCAAAAGTACGACACGGAAAATAACAAATACCGCAGTGCCGAGGAACTTGAGGGAGAGATATTTAATTTTTAATCTCTCCCAAAGGTCAGTTCTCTCAAATTCAACGCGAATTTTGTTCTTGCTTTCCTTCGTAACCTTCGTGACATTCTGAGTTTCGTTTGTCATGTTAGGTCACCCGTCCTTTCTCTGATAGAAGATATACATACGCATTACGCCTGCCACCAAAGCAACAAGAAGAATAACAAGGACAAAGTAGATCCAAGCCATCGTGGTTGCTTCCGCCGACTTCTGAACGAACGTGGTGGAAATGTAAGACATAACCGAGTTCGAAGCCGAGGTGAACGAGTCGATAATCGTGTATACAGCATTAACCAGAATCATAGGCGAGATCATCGGGAAGGTGATCTTCCAGAAGGTTTCCCAACCGGTTGCACCGTCAATCGAGCAGGATTCGTAGATCGCAGGAGAGATCGACTGAAGACCTGCAAGGAAGATGAGGAGCTGTACGCCCGAACGGTTAACAATGTTATAAATATTGTTGATGATGTCAACGACATAGGTGACGAGCGAGCCGCCCACCTTCATCGATGAGAAGAGTGCTGAAATATCAGCGGAATTGATCAGCTGCGATGCACTGCCGCCGCCCTGTGCCTGGTTACCGGTGCTGACCTCACCTTCCATATTGGTGGAAACATTGGAGGTAGCAATGTCGATCTGTGCGATAATACCGGTCGATACAATGACAGGTACGAAGAAGATCGCACGGAAGACCGCACGGCCGATCATCTTCTGATTGAGGATGACCGCCATAAAGAGCGAGAAGATAATGATCGCGGGAATATCAATAAGCATCTGTGTCATACCCGACACAAGGGTTTGTACAAACGAGGCGTCTTCAAAGAGGACGGTCGAATAGTTCTTGAAGCCTACTGCTTCGATCTTGTAAAGACCTGCTGTACCAACGCGGAGCGATACATCATAGAAGGTCGATACGATCGACTGTAAGATCATCGGAACATAAATCAGTACAAAGCCGATTACGAAAGGAAGTACAAAGATCCAGCCGGCACGCGCTTTTTTCTTATCCAAAGAAACGATCTTGCGTTTTCTCTGCTTAGGCGCGGTCGCACGGGGTGCAGTCATAGCAGTATTCATAGTATTCCTCCCCCTTACTGTCCTACCACGGCAAAGCCGTTGGCAGAAACATCGATTTCGCTTTCACCGACAACAACTGTCGCGTCATACGCACCGTAGTTGAGAACGAAGGTCTTCGTTGTGCCGTCTTTTCTCGTGTATTCCACAAGAACAAGGTTGCTGCCCGAAACCACTCTGTCAAGCGTGAGACAGTATTCGTCGTATACATACTGTACGTAGGAGTCAGCGGTTGCAAGATATGCGTAGGTTTCTTCAAAGACCTCAGTGAATTCTTCGCCGTGACGCTCAGCAAGTGCCTTGCGGTCATTGTATGCCTTCTGTGCGGCTGCAACGGCATCTTCATAGCCGGTCTTTGCCGCTGCCATCAGTGCATCCACTTCTGCCTGTTCCTTTTCACCCAGTGCGCGAACACCTTCAACGAAGGTATGGTTCGTGATGTGAGCGGTCTGGAGATCGGCAAGCTCCTGATTCAGGGTCTTGTAGGTTTCAACGATCTGCTCATAGCAAATCTGATAGTCAATGGAATAATAATCGCTGTAGGAAATATCATCCTTCAGAGCAGCGGTATTCTGATATGCCACGGTGAAGTAAGGCGCTGCACCGTTTTCAATGATCTTCAGGATCTCGCGGTCGATGTCACTTGCCATACCGGTAGCCGTACCTGCGTAGTTGATATAGCCGTGGAAGACCATACCCATAAACGGAACTGCTGCGGATGCACGCGAACGGAGCGAGGAATCCAGAGGCATATTGAGAATATAATCTGCGTAAGGAAGTGCAAAGGAGTTACCGCCATCGATCATAATGTTGCCGTACTTCTCGGAAAGCTGCTTGAGAAGCTCAACGGTGAAATACTTACTGTCTTCACGGTTGTAAGGCTCATCGGTGTCGAAGTCGGAGTTCAGGTCTGTACCCAGCGAGCCAACCGAAATACCCGAAACACCGAGCTTATCGATCTTCTTGGCAAAGGCATCGTACAGCTTCTGATATACCGCAGGCGATACGGTGATCGAACCAACGGGCGAGAAGGACTGGTAGGTCGAGTCGTATTCGCGCTTGGACGAATAACGGTCGTCGATCGTTCTGGCAGCGTCGTCCAAGGGATCGAAGCCGTCAAAAGCACCGACACGGGAGACGTTGGCAAAGTCAAAATCAGGGAAGATGTTAAGGTGCTTGTCACTCTTAGCCGAGATCTCTTCGCAGTACTTAACCATATCTTCGTAGTCACCGTTGCCGCCTACTACCGATTCAAACTTCGCGGCGGAGGGAGCAAAGGAGTAAAGACCGCCCTTGGTAAAGCCGACAAGACGGAAGTTGACATTATCAATGCCATCGCCATCCAGCTGGCTATACATTGCTCTGAGGTCTTCAAAGGAAGTCAGTGCGACATCCATTACCATCGGAATGGTTGCCACTACCTTGGTCTGCGTGGTCATACCGAAGGTTTCAAGGTACAGCGGGATATCGTCATCCACATCCGTGAGTGCGGTGAGCGTACCGCTCTTGAGAAGGTAATCGCGGTAAACCTCGGACATACCAACGTAGCTTGCTTCATACTTGGTTTCCTTGATCGCGCCGTTTTCAATGTAGGTAGCATCGGTCAGCATCGTGTACTGAACACGGTACGAGCCGGTGTACTTTCTTTCGGATACGACGACCCATTCAGCAGAGTCGTTGGAAACCGAGATGGCATCTGCCAGACGGTAAGAGTCCTGAGGACGGGGGAATACGGTGATGTAAACCGAGTTATACTTGTGTTCACCACCGGTGGGGTTTTCGGGATCGGTACCACCGTGATACGAGGTGATGTTACAAAGCGCGTCGCCCTCGGTTATGATGGCGAAGTAACCCTGCGAAACGATCGTCTCGATCTCTTCATAAGCAGGCTCGTCATACTTTTCTTCAACCTTGGGAACCTTGTTGTAATACTCGATCTCTTCGGTGGTCTCCTCAGCTTCGGTGTCAGCGGGTGCTTCTTCTTCACTCGGAGCTTCGGTGTCTTCGGGTGCTTCCTCACCATCGGCGGGAGCATCCTCATCGGGCGTTTCGGTAGCACCGCTGTCGGGAAGAACCTTACTCGGGTCTACGGGAACGTTGGTCTCATAGTATGCGGGCTGACCGTTGTACCAGAGCTGTTCTCTGATCTTGAGAACGCCTTCTACACGGTTTTCTTCGTCTACGGGATTGCCTTCGGCATCCACGTATACATAAACAGTCTTGCCCTTGTAGGTGATGATCTCGCCTTCTTCATCCACAGCGGGAGCCATCAGATAGAAGGAAACGATTTCAACGTAAGGAACTTCGCCGCTTTCCACGTATACGTTGTAGTTCGAAAGCGGATCTTCATCCGTGCCGATCTCGATCGTGCCGGTGTAGTCGGCGGAATCCCAAAGCTTGTCGCCAATACGGATGACATCACCCGCATCGTTGACCTTGAACTGTGCAAGATAATCAGCCAGCGTGGTAACAAGCTCGCCTTTTTCGTTGACAGCATCCTTCATAATGCGGTCGTTTGCGGTATAGTAGAGCTGGTTGCCGCCTGCGTCGGTCAGGTTGTTCTCGATCCAGATGAAACCGACCTGATTGTCGAGATTGTCCTTGACCATAACGGTATCCTCGATCGCACCGTATACGGGGAGGTGCATGATCTTGTCTTTACCGTTGTAGTGGCTGGTGATGTTGTGATAAGAGAAGTCAGGACCGTAGATCTGACCGCGAATCGAATACTGATTCTTACCGTCGGCAATGATCTCCTCGTTGCGGATGATCGCGCCGCTACCGTCGGGAATGAAGGTGTAACCGGTGTAGTCGTTCGAGGTCGTGCCGAAATAAGGCAGAACATCGATCGAGATCAGGCGGTACATATCTTCGTTGAAACGGATGGAGTTTGCGGGCAGTCTGACTTCAAAGCCTTCTTCGTTCAGCGTGTACTCCAGCGCCAGACGGAAGAGTGCGGGGTTGGAGTCCTCGCCGGGATACTTCGTCATCTGGGTATCGTACTGAAGGTCTTCAAAGGTGTAGTTGGTATACTGCTTAACAGCCGATTCGATGGAGTTGCGGTTACGTTCGGAAAGGTTCTTAACGATCGCATAGATCTTCATCTTATCGTTTACGCCGTCACCGTCGTAGTCGATCGCAACGCCTTCCTTGCAGCAAGGATAGTCACGCGCGATCTGCTGATTCTTCGCTTCCGAGTTGTTGGGGTCATTGGGGTCAATAACCTGATAGTTCGAAAGGATCAGACGGTTGAAGCGGTTCATACGGCGCTCTTCCAGCGTTACCGTAGAATTGGGGTTGGCAGCCTGATATTCCTTAAAGTCCTGCTCGGTGAAGCAGTTTTCAAGCGCGGGTTCATAGATCAGCGACATGAAACGGGTGTATTCCACCCAACCGGGAATGAGCTGCTTGGAGGCTTCCTTACCGAGCGTATATTCCACACGGATACCGTTGCGGATATTCTTTACGGTGATCTGACCGCGAAGGGCAGAGTCGTTGAAGCTTCCGAAGGTGGTTTCCTTGTTGTCCTGTACGTTACAGAACTTCAAGGAGATCTGGTTCATCAGAGTAGCCTTGATGGCATCGCCGGCAGAGGCAACATCATAGGGGTTGGTCGCGAGGATCTGACCGGTCAGATTGTTTCTCACGGCAACCTCACCTGTGGTGGTGTCAACGAAGATCGTGTACGCACCGACGGTGATACGTTCGCTCATGGTAGCGAGCTTGGCTTCTTTGCTTTCAAAAACGTTCTCAGCGTCAAGGTAGAGAGCGATTCTGTCCTCG
>JAFTKF010000185.1 GCA_017453405.1 Clostridia bacterium | reverse complement strand
AAGCGCATCATAACTTGCCGAAGGCAATCATAACTCATAACTCGCCGCAGGCGATCATAACTGATCGAATGGGAATAAGCCAATGGTGTTCTCGCATTTCTTCTCCATCAATTTCAGGGCAAACATTTTTATTCTCATGGATATCATGATTTTTTCATATCATAATCCAAAAAAATATCTCACTTGTTTTTATAAATGAGTTTCCATTCTCACTTATTTTCATAAGTCATTTTCAAATCCAAATTATATTATAAATGACTTTCGCCATCCCATTTTCATTCATAAAAATGCTCATTTTTCCTTGATTTTTCAAGCTTTTTCAAGCATTTTCATAATTCATTTGGATTTACAATTGAGATATTTTCACTTGTTTTTACAAGTGAGTTTTGCCCCTGCTTTTCAATGAAAAAAAGCATAAGAAAAAGACCTCGATTCATCATTGCGATGAAGCAAGGTCTTTTATTTTTATTGTAGTGCAAAAACGCTCAAATGATAAACGAATTTACCTTTTTTGCGATAATTTGTTTTTGCTATGATAAATGGCTTATTCCCACTCGATCGTTCCGGTCGGCTTCGGCGTGATGTCATACAAAACGCGATTGATGCCGGGAACTTCGGTGATGATACGTTTGGTGATCGTATGGAGAACCGCATACGGAATCTCTTCAATCGTTGCTGTCATAGCATCGGTCGAATTGACGGCACGAAGAATTGCAGGCCATCCTTCATAGCGGCTGTCGTTCTTGACGCCAACACTCTTGATATCGGGAACGACCACAAAATACTGCCATACCGTTTTCGAAAGACCGCAATTTGCAAATTCCTCGCGAAGAATCGCATCTGCCTCGCGAAGCGCATCGAGTCTGTCACGCGTGATTGCGCCAAGGCAACGAACACCGAGACCGGGACCGGGGAACGGCTGACGGTCAACCATTTCCGAAGGAAGTCCAAGAGCGCGTCCAACCGTGCGCACTTCATCCTTGAAAAGAAGTTTCAGAGGCTCAACCAGCTCAAACTTCGCCTTCAGATCCTCAGGAAGACCACCCACGTTATGATGAGATTTCACTGCCTTCTTGCCTTCTGCCTGTTCGATGCTTTCGAGAATATCAGGATAGATCGTACCCTGTGCTAAGAAGAGCGCATCGTCATATTTACGTGCTTCGTCGGCAAAAACTTCAATGAAGTCCTTACCGATGATCTTTCTCTTTTCTTCAGGATCCGATACGCCCGACAGCAAATTCAAAAAGCGATCGGTGGCATCGATATACACGAGATTCGCATCGAGCTGATTGCGGAAAACCTCGATGACATTTTCAGATTCATTCTTGCGCATCAAGCCGTGATTGACATGAACGCAAACAAGCTGTTTCCCGATCGCTTTGATCAGAAGAGCGGCAACCACAGAAGAATCCACACCGCCGGACAAGGCAAGGATAACCTTTTTATCACCTACTTGTGCACGTACCGCTTGCAGTTGCTCTTCAATGAAGGATGCGGCAAGCTCAGGCGTCGTAATACGCGCCATTGTTTCAGGTCTTCTATTATTTTCCATTTGCTTCACCTCTTACTTGATAACGGTGTTTTTGTCTTTTTGAATGACATCATGTGCGCCGCCTTCCACAATACTGGTAGCGGAAACCAGCGTAAGGACCGCTTTTTCCTGAAGTTCGGGAATTGTCAGTGCACCGCAGTTACACATTGTCGAACGAACCTTCGCCAATGTAACCGCTACATTATCCTTTAACGAGCCTGCATACGGCACATACGAGTCCACACCTTCTTCAAACGAAAGCTTCTTATCGCCGCCGAGATCGTATCTCTGCCAGTTTCTTGCTCTTGCCGAACCTTCGCCCCAATACTCTTTATAATACGTACCGCCAATCGAAACGCGCGTAGAGGGAGATTCATCAAAACGGGCAAAATATCTGCCGAGCATCACAAAATCAGCACCCATTGCCAGAGACAAGGTAATATGATGATCGTGAACAATACCGCCGTCCGAACAAACGGGCACGTAAATACCGGTTTCCTCGAAATAACGGTCGCGCTCTGCGCAGACATCGATCAGTGCGGTAGCCTGACCGCGACCGATACCCTTGGTCTCACGTGTAATGCAGATCGAACCGCCGCCAATACCAACCTTAACAAAGTCAGCGCCGCATTCAGCAAGGAAACGGAAGCCCTTGGCATCCACAACATTGCCGGCACCCACCTTGACCGTGTCGCCGTACCGTTCACGGATCCACGCAATTGTCAGCTTCTGCCATTCGGAAAATCCTTCGGACGAGTCGATACATAAAACATCAGCACCCGCCTCAACCAAAGCAGGAACGCGCTGCGCATAGTCACGGGTATTAATACCTGCACCTACAACATAACGCTTATCAGCATCCAGAAGCTCGTTGGGATTTTGCTTGTGCATATCATAGTCCTTACGGAATACCATGTAGCACAAGTTACCTTCTTTATCTACAATAGGGAGCGAATTCAGTTTATTATCCCAGATAATATCGTTCGCCGTTTTCAGCGTCGTTCCCTCTTCAGCCCATACCAGCTTGGAAAAGGGCGTCATAAATTCAGACACCTTCGTCGAAAAATCCATTCTCGAAACACGGTAATCGCGGCTTGTTACAATACCGAGCAATTTACCGGTTGCCGTGCCGTCATCGGTAACTGCGATCGTGGAATGCCCTGTCTTTTCTTTCAAAGCAACAACATCCGCAAGCGTTGCATCGGGGGTAATATTCGAATCCGAAACAACAAAGCCGGCTTTGTAATTCTTGGCGCGTCTGACCATGGCCGCTTCATCTTCAATCGTTTGCGAACCGTAAATAAAGGCAACGCCGCCTTCGGTGGCAAGGGCTACTGCCAAACGGTCTCCCGAGACCGATTGCATAATTGCCGATACCATCGGAATATTCATCATAATCGCAGGCTTCTCGCCTTTTTTATATTTGACCAAAGGCGTTTTCAAGCTGACATTGGCAGGAATACACTCCGAAGAAGAATATCCGGGAATTAACAGATATTCATTAAAAGTATGTGAAGGTTCATTGATAAAAGTTGCCATAATTATATCTTCCTTTCATCTACAAATTGTTTGCTCTCGCAATAGAGGCAACGGCAAACACCGTTTTCTTTTTCTGTCCATTTGAATATCTGATCCAACTCCTGCTCACATGTGGTGATGCAAACAGGGTTCGTACAGTGAATACGGTT
>JAFTKF010000016.1 GCA_017453405.1 Clostridia bacterium | reverse complement strand
ATCTTGACTGCATCGTCAGCATTGCCGCCTGCGGCAAGAACGAGCTTGGCAAAGCCTTCTGCCTGACGGGACAAGAGTTCTTCCGTACCCTTTGCTTCAGCAGCAAGTCTTGCATAGATTGCGTCTGCCTCACCCTGTGCGCGGCGACGGATCTGCTCAGCTTCCGCTTCAGCTTCGAGTTCTTTCTTTCTCTTTTCGATTTCAGACTGAACGATGATATCGGCTTCAAGGGTTGCCTTTTCACGAAGCGAACGCGCTTCTTCCGCCTTCTGCTCTGCAAGATAGGAATCTTCCATTGCCTTTGCCTGCTGGGTCTTTTCGGCGGTTACTTCGATACGCTTTGCTTCCGCTTCCTTTTCACGAAGCGAAGCATTCGAGATTGCGATCTGTGCTTTTGCATCGTTTTCACCCTGAATGGCTTCCGCATCGGCGTGAGCAACCTGAATACGCTGTACCTTCTTTGCCTGTGCTTCACCGATCGAACCGTCACGGTTCTTTTCAGCAACGCTCTTCTTCGCGTCGTTGATCGCCTTTGCTGCGGCTTCTTTACCGAGCGCGTCGATATAACCCGATTCATCGGTAATGTCGGTGAGGTTTACGTTGATCAGACGAAGACCGATCTTCTTGAGTTCGGTTTCCACGTTGCGGCTGACAGCCTCGAGGAACTTATCGCGGTCGGTATTGATCTCTTCGATCTCCATCGTCGCGATGATCAGACGGAGCTGACCGAAAATAATATCGCGGGAAAGCTCTTGGATCTCATTGTTCGAAAGCTCAAGCAGTCTTTCAGCAGCATTCTGCATGATCACGGGGTCGGTCGAAATACCAACCGTAAAACGCGAAGGTACATCGATACGGATGTTCTGACGGGACAGTGCATTCTTAAGGTCAACCGAAATCGAAATGGGAGTCAGATCGAGGTAACGGTATGCCTGAATGATCGGCCACACCAGCGATGAGCCACCGTGCAAGCATTTGGAAGAACGCTTGGTACCGTCGGCGTTTTTGCCAAGACCCGAACCGTAAATAACGAGGATCTTGTCAGAAGGACATCTCTTATAGCGCGAAAGAAACGCCATAAAGAGTGAGAAGAGCGCCAGTACTACCACAACAAGTACAATGACGATTCCCGAACCAATGGAAAGAGCAAGTGTAGGTATCATCTTTTGATCTCCTTTTTAAAATATATATTCTTGGGAATTTGCTCACAATAGAATGTTTGGCTATGTTGCTCGGCAAAATAGTTTATTTTCTGCGAACAACCAGCGTATCATCACCGAAAACGGCAATGATAACGACCTCTGTGCCGAAGACGAGAGGCTCGCTTTCGTCGGTCACGGCTTCATATTCGCCGTAGCGTTCCTGAACCACTGCGTTGATCTTGCCCTTGCCTTCGCGATTTTTCGGAACTGTCAGATACACAGTGCCGCTTTTACCGATGGCATTGGTGATATTGATATTGCCGTTCGACTGCAGTTTTTCAAACAGATACGCAAGACCCGCGATCGCAAGCATCATCAGAAAACCGGCGATCACAGAAATGATCACTGCTGCCACATAGCTCATCGAGCCATCACCGAGCGCGTATCCCGTCCAGCCCATAACAGCAAGGAATGAGATCAGTCCGCGCAGGGTAAACAAACGGAACGCCATTCCGTAATCAAAAGGATCACGGTCACCGGCCACTTCGGTCACATCATCGATATCCACATCGATGCCTGTGTCAACATCCATCTCAGCATCGGAATCCATATCTCCCATACCGATCAGTGTCAGGATAAACTGTACAGCCATCAATACCGTGGAGGGGATGGCGATGCACACAAAAATCTGCTGAAACACGGTCAGCGCTTCCCACCAAGCGTTCATAAATTTACCTCATTTTCTTAGTTTTGTTTGTCAAGCGTCATAAGCATATTGACAGCCAGACGGTGATAATAGGTGGAACAATAGGAAAATGCCATAACCGAAAGAACCTTTACAAGGCGCGTTTTTCCACCCGCAAACGGCTCTCGGTAATCTGCCGTGGCAATGATGACGGCATCATTTACTCCCTCCTGCGTGGGCGATTTCATCCGCGACAGCACTCTGACGAGATATACATAAAGCTCATCGTCCCCGATCATATCGTCATCTTCATCATCCAGCTTGCCGTTGATATAAGACAGTAATGAAACAATGTCCCCGATCGGCAAACAATCTCTCAGCATATTGATCAGAATGATCCGACAAAACTGACGCTTGGAATACTGCTTTTGAACAGGGGGCGACACAAAGCCGCGCTTGACCCAGTTCTGCACATCGTGTGTTTCCACACCCGACAAGCGAGAGACCTGCGAAAGCACGAGTCCGCCCATCGAAAACATACTTTTCAGAATAAACTCAGTATCGTTTCTCGAAATATCCGCTTCAATGGTTGTTCCCGGTAAATAGGTGATCACACGGTTTCCTCCCTTCCTTCGCAATCATACGGTGAACGCGCTCCTCCGCTCTGCCCCTCGGCAGTACGCAGAAAAGCTTCGTTTACTTTTGGTTTCGATTAATTATAACACACGGTCAAGTGATTGTCAATAGAGTTCTATAGATTTTTTCAAAAAAAAGTTGAGAAAACCCAAAAAAGAAAGAACCGCTCACGGCAGTTCTCTCT
>JAFTKF010000184.1 GCA_017453405.1 Clostridia bacterium | reverse complement strand
AAAGGAGAGCTATATGAAACAAGCAAAACGCGTGTTTGTGATCGTGCTTGACTCGTTTGGTATCGGTTATGAGCCGGATGCCGCGCTGTTTGGCGATGTGGGTGCTAACACCCTTTTGAGTATATCGAAAACCGAGGGCTTTGCCCTCGATACCCTGAAAGCAATGGGACTTGGCAATATCGATGGGGTAACAGCAGTGGAAAAGACCGAAGCCCCCCTTGCCACGGTTGCCCGTCTTGAGGAAAAAAGTATGGGCAAGGATACCACGGTGGGGCATTGGGAGCTGATGGGCGTTGTGTCCGAGCGTCCGCTTCCCACATACCCCGACGGTTTCCCCGAGGAGGTGCTGAAGGCTTTTTCAGAAGCTACGGGCAGGGGCGTGCTTTGCAATCTTCCGTATTCCGGTACCGATGTGATCCGTGACTACGGGGAAGAGCACGTAAGAACGGGGAAGCTGATCGTGTATACCTCGGCAGACAGTGTCTTCCAGATTGCCGCACACGAGGATATCGTACTGATCGAGACCTTATACGATTACTGCCGCAAGGCAAGAAAGCTTCTCACGGGAGAACACGGCGTGGGCAGGGTGATCGCGCGCCCTTTCGTCGGGGAGAGCGGCAACTATCGCCGTACTGCCAACCGTCACGATTTCTCGCTGGAGCCGCCACAGCCGACCGCCCTTGACAAAATCAAAGAAGCGGGTCTTGATGTGATCGCCATCGGTAAGATCACCGATATTTTCGCAGGAAAAGGCATCACCGAAAGCATTTTCACGCATTCCAATGACGAAGGGATGGCACTGACCAAATCCGTCGCAGAACGCGATTTTTCGGGTCTTTGCTTTACCAATCTTGTTGATTTTGATATGCTTTACGGACACCGTCAGGACGCACAAGGCTATGCTAAAGCCATGATGGCTTTTGATCGCTGGCTTGCGGATTTTTATCCGACTCTTCGCGAAGAGGATGTTCTGATCATTACTGCCGACCACGGCTGTGACCCCGCCGATGACAGCACCGACCATACGCGCGAATACGTGCCGATGCTCGTTTACGGCAAAAACATCTCTTGCGAAAATCTCGGAACGAAGCAGGGATTTGATACCGTTGGCAACTATGTGTTGACACTTTTGGGTGTCTGATGTTAAAAAAGAAACCGCAGGTTGACAAAACCTGCGGCTTCTTATACAAGGCGCAACCAACCGTTGCGCCTTGTTTTTGCGGGGCGATAAGGGAAAAATCGCGATCGGAGTTATTCCAGAATAAAGACAACGCATTCGAGGGATTTTAATGCGGTGACCACTTCGTCCATAGACAGCTTTAATTTCTCGATCGGGACAATGCCTTCGATGCCGACATTGCCGTTTTTGCCGCTTCTTGGGGGCGTGACATTGAGTTCACTTGCCTGATATGTCGTGTGAAGCAGGGAAAGAAGCTCGGAAACGGCACAGTCGCTATTGATCTCGATGTACAGAAAATCGTGTGAGGGCTTGCTGTAAAGATGGTTTTCGATCTTTTGCAGGATCGAGACGGTCAGAATAAAGAGAACAAATGCGGTCAGTGCGCCTTCATAGAAGCCAACGCCAATGGCAAGTCCGATCGCGCCGACTGCCCAAAGTCCTGCTGCTGTCGTAAGACCCGTGACCTGTGTACCGCCCTTGATCAGAATCGTACCGACACCGATAAAGCCGATGCCCGAAATGACCTGCGCGGCGATACGCATCGGATCGGAATCAAACGAAAGGATCTCGGCGGTATATATGCCGATCATTGTGGTGAGTGCCGCACCGATCGAAACAAGAATATGCGTGCGCATTCCCGCAGCCCGTCCTTGTTTGCCGCGTTCCGCGCCGATGATCCCACCGACAAGAAAGGCAAGCACCAGACGGATGATAACGGTATATGGCGAAAAATCGCGAAGAAAAGCAATGATCTGATCCATAAAACAACCTCACTTTCTGATAACAGTATAGCATAAACGGCTCATTTTGTCAATTCCCCGCGCGAATACGTTTTTTTGTGCATTTCATCTTGTCGGGCAAGAAATTCTGTGCTATACTATCGGTAAAGAACGGAGGGATCGTATGGAATTTGAAGAAATGTACCGTATGGCAAAAGAAGCAGCGGTGCGACAATGCCTGAACCAGCGTGTGAAGCTTGGCAGTACGGCGTGTGTCATACTGTCACGCGCGGGAAAACGCTATATCGGTAAAAATCTTGTTGCCGCCTGCGGACTCGGTTACTGTGCCGAGCAAGCCGCCGTTACCGCTATGCTCAATGACGGAGCGTGTGAGATCGAAAGCCTTTTGGTTATCGATCACGAGGGTGTACCCCTCACCCCCTGCGGTCGTTGTCTTGAACTGTTTACGCAGATCAGTGAGAGCAATCGCGAGGCAAAAATCCTGCTGTCGCCAACCGAATTCCATACAGTTGCGGCGCTGTATCCCATCGACTGGAAACAGCTCCCTGATAAACGGTCTTGATCAAACGGATGTGTGCGACCGTTT
>JAFTKF010000183.1 GCA_017453405.1 Clostridia bacterium | reverse complement strand
TAAAGATCAGGCAGGGATAAATACCCAGCTTCACACCGAGATAGAGAACATCGATCAGCCCGGGGGTGATCACAAGCCCGATATTTTCCTGCATATACAGGATCATCGAATCGTTTGCCGCCATACCGCCGGCAATAAGCTCGTTGATCATTTCCTGCGAGATCGGCGCGCCTCCAAAGAGCGCCCAGTTCACGTGACCGCCCGCGAAAAAGATCTCGTGAAAGACCTCAGCCCCGGGCAGGTTGGTGAGAAGCATACCAATCGCAATCGGCAAAAGGAGTAACGGCTCAAATTTCTTGACGATGGCAAGATAGCAAAGGAGGCAGGCAACGGCGATCATCACAAGATATTTCCAGCCGCCTTCCATCGAAAAGAGCATATAAAAGCCGGTTTGTTTCAAAAATTCAATAACAGCATTCATGCTGCAACCTCCGTTTTATGCAAGCGTGCAAAGAACAGTTCCGGCTTCAACCGTCGTTCCGTTCGTAACCGTAACAGAACCAACCGTGCCGTCAGCAGGTGCCATAATTTCATTTTCCATTTTCATAGCCTCAAGGATCATCAGAACATCACCCTTCTTAACAGAAGCGCCATTCTGCACGTTTACCTTAAGGATCGTACCGGGCATCGGAGCCGTGATGGTTGCACCGCCTGCGGCAACAGGAGCAGCAGGTGCGGCAGGAGCAGCCTTGGGAGCGGCGGGAACAGCCTTCACTTCAGACTTGTCAATAACTTCCAGTGTGATTTCATAAACATTACCGTTAACGGTGACTTTGTAAGCTTTCATTAGTACTAACCTCTCTTAAATTACAGTTTTTTAAAGGACAAAACGCGGATTGCCGAAATATCGGTTCCGTTTTCCTCCGCAACAGCGGCAACAACGGCAGCGATGATTTCCTGGCGATTTTCAATGGGTGCACTGACTGCCTTCGCAACGGGGGCGACTGCAGGGGCGCTCGGGGTAGGAGATTCCTGATCCTTTCCCGAGGTGAGCTTGTTCATCAGCATCACGATGCCAACGATACAAACAAGTCCGACAAAGACAACACCGACACCCAACAGGCAGGTAAAGAGGATACTCGGATCATCATTAGCGGCGGACAAAGCGAGAATGAATGGTTGCATACCTTTACTCCTTTTCAATGGTACTTTTTCCTAAGCCTTTGGCAAAAAACCAAAAGCCCAAAATCAATTTAGTATAGCACAAAAAATAATATAAGTAAATAGGAAACGGCAGAATTTTACAAATATTTTTTCGTTATCCGCCTTTTTGCGGCAAGGATATTTCCCCCGAATCCAGAAGACGGGTACTGCCATCGTCCATCGCAAGCTGCAAGCGGAAGTCCGGAAGAAGCTCGGTCACGGTTGCCCCCATTCCCTCATATACCACGCGTTGTCCCAGAATGAACAACCGATCACGGTACGCTCCGTAGACCGAAAAACTGTCTTTCTTCATCAGGCGGCGAAAGGCGGTAAAAAAAGTATTGACCAGCTGTTCTCTGGCATACCTTGGCGCACGGGAGGAAAACATTGCCGTCGCGCGGTCGGAAAATTCCTCGGGAAATCCGCCTTCGGGCATCGAAACATTAAAGCCGACCCCTACCACAACATACCTTCCCTTGCTGTAAGCATTCGGATCGGAAGCGCCCGATTCCGCAAGAATGCCCGCCACCTTTTTGCCGTCAATATAGACATCGTTCATCCACTTGATCATACAGGTGTGATCGGATAGCTTCTCAATTGCCTCACAGGCGGCAACCCCTGCGGCGGCGGTAATATCGGCAGGGCGGAAGTTGCCTTTTTCATAGCGTAAAAGCACGCTCATATATACACCCGTTCCGAGCGGCGAAAAAAAGGTATGCTCTCCCCTGCCGCGCCCCGCCGTTTGCTCTTCGGCAACCACTACGGTATAGCTTGGCGCATCCTGACGGGCATAGTCCTTCAAAATGGCATTGGTGGATGTGGCAGTGCGAAAACAGATCGCCGTATTGCCACAGGTCTGGCGAATATACGAAGTGTTCAATTTGGGAATCCGTTTTTTCAAAAATCCAAACATTTCTTTCTCCCACATAACAATTTCAAGCAAAAAGGAGCCGTCAGGGCTCCTTTTGTTTACTGATTGTTTGTTTCCTCGTCAAGAATTACGAGCTCTTCTTCAACCTCTTTGTTGGCATTTTCATCAATGTGAAAAGTTTCTGCGACTTTTTTCTTGGCGCGTCTGTACCAGATCACAACGGTCGTACCGATAGCAATTGCCATCGAACCGAGCGAAACCGCCAGAACCGATACCGTCGAGGGGTCAATGTAGAGCATGGATACCAAAGAATTTAACATATTTTCTCATCCTTTTTTCATCTTATCGTTTCAATCTGATCGGCATTTTGTACGAATGTACATCATACCGTTTAGCAGTATAGCACAAATCGGCGGCTTTGTCAAGACTTTTTGCGCCGTGCGGCAAGAGAAGAAAGCAGATATTTCGCGCCAACCTCTGTCGAGGTCTTGGGATTGTAGAAAAAGTCCTTCATCGTTTCCTCGATTTTCTCGCGATAAAGCGCTTCCTCTCTGAACAGCGTCTCAACCGCATCTGCCACTGTATCAAGATCACTCTTCTCCAGTGCAATACCGAGCTTATCACGCAAAGAGATCTCCACCGGAACGCAATCGATCTTTTCCCAATTGGGATTCAGACATTTCAGCTTGGTATTGATAAAGAGTGCAGGACGCTTGGTGGCAATACAGAATTCATACGAAATACCCGACCAGTCGGTAATCAGAAGATCGGAAGCATAGGTTGAACGGTTTACCGAGAAATCCAACTCAAAGGAAAGACCGTCTCCCACCTTGTCCGCGTATTTTTCTACAATCGCATTCATTTTCGCCGAAAACCGCTTGACATATTCGGGGTGCGGGCGGACAATAAGGTGATTTTTCTCATTGTAAAGTCCGGCGATCAGTTCATCAAGGCAGGAATCAAGAAGATTGTCTTCGTTCCACGAAGGCGCGATCAGAATCTCACGGCGGCGCGTGGGATCGTTATGCTTCGCACGCTCTGCGTTGACCTTTTCACCGGCTGCGATCAGCGTATCCGCATACGGGAAGCCGAATTCCACCAATGTCTTTTCGGGAAGCTTGTACACACGCTCGGTTGCTCTGACCTCGCGGTATACGTGAGGGCCTGTACAGAATACCGTGTCAAAGGCATCCAGCGCCCCTTCACGCAGACCCATATGCACGCTCATCGGATCGTGCGGCAGATACACGTATTCAATGTCCTTTTGCATCAGCGATCGCTTGAGATAGAATTTATCAAGATCAGGTGTGGTCATCAGAAGCATATCGCATTCCAGCTTCAACATCAACGGAATCAGCTTTTTGAGACCGATATAATACGGCTTGATGCGAGGCTCCGTCTTGGCAATTTCAAAGATCACATCGTTCGGATCGTTGGTGATATAATGGATCGAAAGATTCGAACGCTTCAGGAGCTCTGCTATGACCCCTTCGAAATATTTATAGAATCCACTCTTCTCGGAATACACCACAACGTGCTTGTTGACAATGTGGAAGAAGCGCTTGTAGTCCTCTTTCTCACGTTTGATCTCTTCCTTGGAGCGTTCCTTTTTTCCGCCGTCCAGAGAGGCGATCGCCTGAAGCTCACGTCTGCTCTTTTCCAGTGCCTCATAGTCCACGAATTTTTTCGGATTGATCAGCCAGTTGAGCAGATACATTACCGCAATGGCAAACAGATTGCTGGCTATCCAATAAAGAACAGTACCTGTCTGTACAAAGAAGCCGAGGTACAGCGAGATTCCGACAGAAAGCGCCATCAGACCGTACTGATTCAGCTTACCCTGCTCGTGCTGCAAAACATTCGAAAGATTCTGTGTCAGGCAAAGAAGATACGAGGATGCGGCGGCAAACAGCGGAACAAGGAAATACACACCGCCCGTAGCGGAGGGAACTGCCGAAAGGGACAGACCAAGAAAACCAAGATCAAAGGCAGCCACGTTTTCGCAAAGTGCCGAAAGCACCGAAGCATCCACACCGGAAACTGTACTTGTTGCCGACAGCGTTCCTTTCTGAATGGCATCCACGATCAGAAGCTGAAACGAAGAATCTTCGGTATTCGCTCCGATAAAGGCGGCAAGCGCCGCGACAGTTTCTTCTCCTGCGCCAAACAGATAGCTCAACGGATGATTGATGATATAGATCACCGCCATCAAGAGAACGATCTGCAGAAGAAGGGGGATCAGGGACAGCATCGGGTGATAGTGTTCTCGCTTGAAAAGCTTCGCTTCTTCCTCCGCGATCGTATCACCGTCACCGTAATACTTAGCTTTCAGAAAATTGATCTCGGGCTGAATCCGTACCATAACGATCGAATTCTTCTGTATCCACACCGAAAGCGGCATCAGGATCACCTTAGTCGCCAGTGTGAAAAGCAGAATGGCAAGACCGTAATTGTCTACCAGCATCCAGCACCATTTCATCAGAATACCGAGCGGTATGAAGATGTAATAAAGAATGGTATCCATAGCTTTGTTCCTTTTCTACTGTTTTGTCTTGTGCAGTCTTCAAGCCCCACTTGGAAAAATCATGTGGGGCTTTGAAGCACTTTCGTTATTTATACAGGTTACCGACATTGATGCGATCCACGATCGTCCAATTGGAAAAATCGGTCGCATCGCCCACTACTTCATACACAACAAGCTCGTCGTCACCGCCCGAAACAGATTTCTGGAAGTGATAGTAACGCTTGACATCCGCCCCTTCTTCGATTTCGAAAATGCTCTTTCCGTAATCGTTTTCCGGTGTGATCCCTTCAGAGGCGAAAATGGTCGCACGAAGCTGTGCCTGCTCTACGGGCGCGTGATTGACAGCAAGCGGTGTGTCGCTTTCACCCTTTTTCTTGACTAAAAGCGTCGTCACGCGTGAGCCTTCAAGATCCTTGGTATCGCTCATTGCCGCCGCGTGATCGCCCGTGATAATGATCGTAGCATCCTCGTAAACGCCAAGGCGCTTCATTTCGTCAAGATAATAATTGACAAGCTTGAAGGATACACGCATTGCCAGCTTTTCATCCCATTTATCGGAAGTCGAAAGCACGGGGGTGAAATCCTCGTAATAGGAGTTCGGCATATGACAGCCGTTGATGTGTAAGAAGGTAAAGTTTTTGTTTTCACTCTGAAGCGTGAAGGCGCTTTCGGTCATCCAGTCATAAACATCCTTCATACCCGAGTCAAAGAGAGGCTTGTTCGCCTCGTATTCAATATAGCCGTTAAAGTCGCTCGAATTGATCGTTCCGACCCAGCCTTTGGCAAAAATGGGAAGATAGCGGAACAGGGTCAGGCGAAGCATATCGCCCCACAAGTACACGCGATTGATCACACGGTACTGCTTGGAGGAGCTGAGATTGTCCGCAATCCCCTCAAATACCGTACCGTCATCGTAGGCATAGTATTTTTCGGTGTAGATATTGATGTTATAGCCGTTGTCGCGAAGCTCCTTCAGGAATTCGCCGTCGCCGTAAGCATTTTCAAAATATTTGACTCTGCCCGTGCTGTAATCGTTTTCCACACCGGTCAGCATATACGCGATCGACGGGAAGGTTCTTGCATATTTGGTAATATGGTTATCGTACAGCGTAAAGCCGTCAAGATCTTCGAAAAAGTCGGGGTCTTCTTTCAGAATGCTGTTATAATATTTGAGGTCAAAGCGGTCCACAACGATCCAGATCACATTGCCCTCAGAGGAAAGCTCGGTCAGATTGGCATTGGTCAGAATACTCGGCAAGTATTCCTCCTCTTCCCCGTCCGCCGCGGCACCGTTGTCAGCGCTTTGCTGCATACGCTCGTTCATCGGAACCCAGACATCGGTCGTCAGGGACATCACCGCAAACAGCATCACCTGAATACCGATCACCACGACCATACCGACGATCGAAACAAGTCGCAGGATCTCGCGCTTTTTCTTGATTAGGATGATCGCCGCAAGAGAGCCGCCGATCACAAGAAGCCAGAGGATCACGTTGAAGACCATAGCGCCCGTTCCGTAGGTCGATACGCCGACGCCGTCACCCTCGACGGCATTCAGACCGAGATTCAGATAATTCCCCTGCAGATACAGCATAAACGCGATCGCAAAGGTCACAGCATACACAATGTCATATGCCTTGCCGGAAAGATTAAAGAGGATCAGAAACAAAACACCGGCAGTCAGAATCGCCGCAAGCAAAGAAAGCCAGGCGAAATCAGCAAACACAAAGCCAAATTCCTGAATATTCTTACAACACGCCTCAAAGGGTCCGAAAAAGAAAATCGTAAACGGAATGGCAAGTGAAATCAAAAGCGAAGGAATAAGACGCTCCGAACGGGTAAAGGGAATATATTTTCCACCCCGTGCGTTTTTCGGTTGGTTCATCAGAAAAATCCTTTCTTAATAAGTTACCGCTTGATACCGTGCTGCTATCCCAATCATCCGCGACGGTGAGAGCCGGGCACGCCGTAGGTCAGCTTCTGCACGTGGGGGCAGTCCAGTCTGATCTTTTTCATAGGTGCCGCCCAGCGAATTGCATTTTTAATGACCGTCTGCACCGAAGGATTGTGATAGGTCGGGAAGGATTCGTGACCGGGCTGGAAATAGAAGATCTTGCCGTTATCCCGCTGATAGCAGCAACCGCTTCTGAAGACCTCTCCGCCCTCATACCAGCCGATAAACACAAGCTGATCGGGTTCGGGAATACCGAAAGGCTCAGAATACATTTCTTCGCCCTCCAGTTCAAAATAGCTGTCAATACCTTGTGCAATAGGGTGTGTGGGATTAACCACCCAGATGCGCTCCTTGTCATCATCCTCACGCCAGGAAAGATTGCAGGTCGTACCCATCAGAAGCTTGAAGGGCTTCGAATGATGTGCCGAATGAAGGGCAATAAAGCCCATGCCAGATTGTACCGCATCCTTCACACGGTGTGCCACGTGATCCGGAACATCACCGTGACGCAAATGTCCCCACCAGAGAAGCACATCTGTCGAATCCAGTACATCCTGTGTCAAGCCGCATTCTTCATCATCAAGTGTAACCGTACGAACGGTAATATCTTCTTCCGTTTCCAGAAACGAGGCAATGGTTTTATGAATGCCTTCAGGATAAATGGCTTTAACTTTTTCGTCAAATTTTTCGTGGCAGAATTCATTGAAGATAGTAACAGAGATCATAGTAAATCCTCGCTTATCGATTCATATTCATATCGGTGACCATAATACACCAAATAAAGTTTACCACAAACCAACGCCAATGTCAATTCAAAAGAGAGAAAAACAGGAAAAATTCGCTCTCTTTTCATATTTTCACCAAAGAGTAAGAAAAACTTACAACAAAATTCAAAAATCCTCTTGCCAAACGAAAAGATTGGGTATATAATAGACATAAGTATTGACTAAAACAGCGATTCGCTCAGAAAGGAATAAAAAGAATATGAAGAATTCCGAAAAAACAATGGACAAGATCGTCGCACTTTGTAAAAACCGCGGTATCGTTTATCCCGGCAGTGAGATCTACGGCGGCCTTTCCAATTCGTGGGACTACGGTCCTCTCGGTGTAGAAATGAAAAACAATGTCAAGAAGGCTTGGTGGAAGAAATTCGTTCAGGAATCCCCTTACAATGTCGGTCTTGACTCCGCGATTCTGATGAATCCGAAAACGTGGGAAGCTTCGGGACATCTCGCAGGCTTTTCCGATCCTTTGATGGACTGCAAGGTTTGCCGCAGCCGTCACAGAGCTGACAAATTGATTGAAGACTATGTTGCGGAAAATGCGCTGGATGTTAACCCCAACGGTTGGACAAGCGACAGAATGAGCGATTACATTCGTGAAAATCATATCAAGTGCCCTTCCTGCGGTTCTTCCGATTTCACACCCATCCGCAAATTCAACCTGATGTTCAAAACCTTCATCGGCGTTACCGAGGACTCGGCAAACGAAGTCTATCTCCGTCCCGAAACCGCACAGGGCATTTTCGTCAACTTCAAGAACATCCAGAGAACCACGCGCCGCAAAGTACCCTTCGGTGTTGCACAGATCGGTAAATCCTTCCGTAACGAGATCACGCCCGGTAACTTCATTTTCCGTATCCGTGAATTCGAACAGATGGAGCTTGAATTCTTCTGCAAGCCCGGTACTGACCTTGAATGGTTTGACTTCTGGAGAAGCTACTGCCGCGACTTTCTTTACAACCTCGGTATGAAGCCCGAAAATCTTCGTCTGCGTGATCACGACAAGGACGAGCTTTGCTTCTATACCAAGGCAACCACAGACTTTGAATTTCT
>JAFTKF010000015.1 GCA_017453405.1 Clostridia bacterium | reverse complement strand
TCTCTATCACAATGCCAAGGTAGGCGAGACAAGAATTATCGTGGATAATTCCAGTGATAAGCTTTCCGCCCTTGAAGTGAATTACACCCCCAAGACAGGTGAGACCACCGAATTCTATCAGTATTCGATCAACTACGATCTTGCCAATAAGATCGGCTACGATCCTGCGGTGTATACCGAAAGCGGCTCGATCAACTGCGGTATGTGCTATATCATCAAGCTTGCCGACAACAGTGTGATCGTGATCGACGGCGGTCACGAAAAGCAGTCCACGCAGAAATCGCGTGCGGGACTTTTGAAATTCCTGCGCGAGATCACGGGCACAAAAGAGGGCGAAAAGGTCAATATTGCAACCTGGTTCTTCAGCCACGCGCACGGTGACCACGTTCGTCTTGCCAGCGATTTTATCAACGACTATCACGACGATATCAACCTGATGAGTGTAACGTATAACATTCCGTCCTATCAGTATATGTCCTCGGGCTATGACGGCAACACCTTTAATCTCAAGACCTCGATCAATACCTATTTCCCCGATACGCTTTACCATAAGCTTCATACGGGTGAAGTGATGAATATGGCAGGCGTGAAGATCGAAGTGGTCTTTACACACGAGGATGCGGTTACCGCACAGGGCACGACCGAGATCGGTGACTTCAACTCGACCTCGACCGTTCTCAAGATCACGATCGACGGTAAGACATTGATGCTCCTCGGCGATATCAGCGGCGTTGCCGAAAGCGCGATCGTTTCAATGCACTCGGCGGCATATCTGAAGGCGGATATGGTTCAGGTATCGCACCACGGCTTTAACTTCCTGAATCAGCTCTATCCCTTGATCAACGCCAAGATCGCGATCTTCCCGCAGTCGGCGTTCTATATGAAGGACCCCGCAAACGGTCAGGGCAATCTGCAGAAATACAAGCAGGTTATGACCTATGCAACAGAAGAATATTTCGCGCATAAGTACACTTACAAATTCACGGTCGTCAACGGAGAGGTCACTGCCGAAGCACTGCCTCGCTACGACGCACAATAAGGATCTTCAAAAAACTCTGCGATTTTTTTCGCAGAGTTTTTTTGCGGGAGGACGGGAAAAGGACTTGCAAAAAGCGGCAAAATCGTTTATACTGTAGAAAAGACAGGAGGCGACGGTATGAAAATTGAAAACGATCGCGCGATCTTTCGAAAAGGTTATCCCGGAATCGTTCCGTTTCTGATGGAGGAATATCGCGGGAAGGTGTCCTTTGAGGTATATGCAGGCATCCGATCGCTTGCCGAGACATTTCAAAAGCGCTACGAGGGCAGATATTTCAGCAAGGATGCCCTTACCTTTATTGCATCGGGAATGGATCCCTATCTTCAAAAAAACGGTTATGAGCGCGATACGGTGGGGATGACGCTGTATTACTATCACTATGAAATGACGCCCTCTCAAACGCCTGACTTGTCCCTGATCCTAGACAATACCTACCGTCTTTGTGATCTTCCCGAAGCTATGCTCTGTGAGAATCTGACGACGTTTTCGCTCAGGGATTTGCTCGAGCGCTCTCTTGAAAGCTTTGTTACCGTGGAAGACGGCAAGGTGGTTGCCATTGCCACGGTCAATGAGCGATTGGAATCGGGAACCGTACCCGAGATCACGGTCGAAACAGCACCTGCCTACAGACGGCGTGGCTATGCGCTCTCCTGCGTGGCGGCGCTATGCGACTACCTTCTGAAAAAAGGTAGCCCTGTTGCGTATTGCTGTCGCAATACACATACCAAAAGTAACCGCGTGGCAAAGCGTGTCGGCTTTGTCCGTGTCGGTCGCTTTTATGCGGTATCCGCCTATCGGAGCCGTCAAAACTGAAAATGAGGAAACAAGAGAATGGCATTTGATGCAGGTATGGTGGGTGCACTTGCCCACGAAATATCGGAAAAGACCGTTGGTGCACGGGTGGAAAAGGTATATCAGCCCGAAAAGGACGAGCTTGTTCTGAGTATTCACACAAAGGAAGGTAATCTGCGCCTTTCGATCGCGGCGGGGGCGAACAATCCGAGAATCGGCTTTGTGACAAGGCAGAAGGAAAATCCCGCCACTCCCTATATGTTTTGTATTCTTGCCCGTAAGCATCTGACGGGTGCGAGAATTCTTTCAGTCAAGCAGATTGATTTCGAGCGCGTGATCGAGATCGCCCTGGATTCTCGTGATGAAATGGGCTTTTTTGAAACCAAATATCTCTATGCCGAGATTATGGGCAAGTATTCCAATCTCGTTCTGACCGATAAGAACAAAACGGTTCTCGGTGTGCTGAGACCGGTAGACTTTACGGTCAGTGCCAAACGGCAGCTCTTGGGCGGGCTTCGCTATGAATTGCCCCCACAGCAGGAGAAGCGCTCGCCGCTTGCCCTTGACAGAGAAGATTTTCTCTCTCTTGCCAAAGAGCATTCCGAAATGGCGACTGAAAAATGGTTGACGACCTTTTACCTCGGAATTTCCTCATTGGTGGCAAGAGAGATCGCTTACCGTTCGGTGTCGCGTGTCGGGGCTTCTCCCGAGCTTGTTTATGAAGCCTTTTCGACTCTGGTAGAGGGGATTCGCGCACACCGCTATACGCCGACGGTGGTGTATGAGGAAGCGAAACCGATCGCGTTTTCCTTTACCGATCTTGCGCAGTACGGCGAAGGGGCGCGCTGTGTGCATCCCGCAACGCTGTCCGAGGCGGTGGAAGCCTATTTTGATGAACGCGATAATCTGGAGCATTCCAAGAAGCGTGCGTCCGACCTTTTCAAAATGGTGATGAACGCCCGTGCAAGGATCGCCAAAAAGCTTGCTTTGCAGGAAGCGGAGCTTGCCGAATGCGCCAAAAAGGATGACTACAAGCGCCTTGGCGATCTGATCACTGCTAATATCTATCAGTTAAAGCGCGGAATGACTACCGTGAAGGTGATCGATTATTATGATGAAGCAATGCCCGAAATTGCCATTGAACTGGATGCACGCCTGACGCCCTCACAGAATGCGCAGATATACTATAAGAAATACAACAAGGCGAAAAACGCCGAAAAGGAGCTTGCCAAGCAGATCGCCGCGGCAAAGGAAGAGCTTCGCTATATCGATTCGGTTGCCGATGCGCTGACGCGCGCGGTGGGGCAGAGCGAGCTTGACGAGATCCGCCGTGAATTGGTGGAGGCAGGATACGGCACAAAGATCCGCAAGGCAGCGACTGCCAAGGGGGTGAAAACCAAGCCGTATGAATTCAGAACGAGCGGTGGCTACCGCTTGCTGTGCGGCAAAAACAATCTGCAGAACGATCAGATCACCTTCCGTCTTGCCGCTAAGGACGACTGGTGGTTTCACGTTAAAAACGCGCCCGGCTCGCACGTGGTGATGATCGTGGACGGCAGGGAAGAGCCGTCGGAAAAGGATTTTACCGAGGCGTGCGCCCTTGCCGCCTTTCATTCCTCGGTATCCTCTGCCGAGCACGTGGAAGTCGATTATACCAAGGTGCGCCATCTCAAGAAGCCTGCCGGCGCAAAGCCCGGCTTTGTCACCTATACGACCTATTATTCCGCTTACGTAAAGCCCTGTGACCTTTCGGGAAAGCCGCAGGAGTGATCATATGGATATGAGAAACGAACGCTTTCTGGAGGCGGTGGATACCGTGATCCTTGAAAAGCGCAACCGCGAGGGCATCGGCAGGCTGGGCGAAAAGATCGTTCACGCCTCCTTAAAGCTTTTTTATGACAGCGACCGAACGCATCACGAGGTCAAATACGAGGGCTTTGTTGCCGATATTCTCAATGATTCCGGGATCGTGGAGATCCAGACCGGCTCATTTACCCCGTTAAAACGCAAGCTGGAGGCGTTTTTGCCGCGCTCTCCCGTGACGGTGGTGCATCCCATTCCGCGGCAGACGACCGTGATCTGGATCGATCCTGTCAGCGGTGAATTTTCTGCTCCGCGCAAAAGCCCGAAACGGGAAAACGTATGCGGGGTATTCCGTCAGCTGGTGAGCATTTTGCCCTATCTTGAAAGTGATAATCTGACCGTGGCGCTCCTTTTTCTGGATGTGGAGGAATACCGTATGCTTCACCCGAAATACGGCAAGCGGCGTTCCACACGCTATGAACGCGTGCCGACCGCGCTCGGGGAGGAGATCTTGCTGAAAACGCCCGACGATTATGCGGCTCTTTTGCCCGATGCATTGCCCGAAGAATTTACCGCGCAGGTGTTTTCAAAGCTTGCGAAGGTGCGCGGTATGGCACTGTCCGCCGCTTTGAAGGTGCTTCTCACGCTCGGTGTTCTGTCTCGCGAAAAGGTGGGAAGGGGCTATCTTTACCGCCGAAATGACAAAAAGAAAGCCGACTGCCAAAATCGTGCTTGATACCAAAACCCCCGACAGACTCAAAAGCCTGTCGGGGGTTACTTACGCATCGTCCGAATGATAGACATACAGATCAATATCCATTTTGGTCCTTGTCGCGTGCAAAAAATCAATGACATCAAGGGATGGCGCAAGACAGGGGGCGATGTCGTCTACGTAGACGAAAGGCACGACAACTAAGAAAAATTCCACATCATTTTCCTCTCTGATCCGATTCAGCAGGGGAATTTTATCCTGCAGGCGGGAGATGGTTTTTCTCATTTGGTTTTCGACTTCCACATCATACCGATCACATCTTCCGATCTCCCACAGGGCGCAATCGTAGGGTACGCCGTCGTGCCGCAAGTCTCCGATTTTCAGGGAGAATTCGGGTGTGAGATGTAAAAGCTTGGAAACCTCGTCGGGATCGAACTGTCCGACGATCTTGAAAGCGGTATAGCAGCTGTTTTTTGTCTTCATTGTAGCCTCCGTAAATTCGATTTTTTTGTCAGGTTTTATCCTGCCCTTCGCTGCGGTATACGGCGATAGAAGCATTGCCGTACGACAGCGTCTGATGGGGCAGGGGGACAACATAGCCCCGTTTTTGATATTCCCAGACGGTATCGGCAGAAAGATAGAGCGTACCCTTGAGCGTGCCGCCGTAGCAACCGAGGATCACGGTGTCGTGGTGTTCTTGCATCACGCCAAAGCGGATGTCGAAGGCGTTCGGTGCGTTTTCCTTCAGGTACAAGAGAGACCGTCCTTCCAGCGCGAAGCTTGCGGCGACAGTCTTGCCGTCCGCGGCGTAGGTCGTAATTGTGATGCCGTTATAACAAATACCGTCGTTCGGGGTGTAGAGTGTGACAGAGAACCCGAGGTGCTTGGCGTAGCTTTCAAGATACAGGCTGTATTCGGTATTGGCGGGAATGATGAGATGACGGATATCGCCGCTGTCGGAAAGCTCGCGGATCAGGGGAATGTGGGTCGGGCGGATCTCGGACAGAAGGAGGGTATCGGTTCTGACCGACGGTGTGTCAAATTCAGCGGAATCGACCGTTCGTTTGATGAAATTGCCCGATGCCGAAAAGACGACGAGCATACGGCGATCTTCAAAGCTTACCGAGACAAGATCGTTTTTGCCGTCGGTATAATAAGCGAGTGTTTCCCGCTCTGTCAGGATGCTGTTATCGATGGCGATTCCGATCGGGATCAGGAAAAAGACAAGTGCCAGTGAGACGATGGCAAGGCGCGTGCGCTTGGCGGCAAACAAAAGAAGGGCGAGTATGGCAATGCCTGCCAGAAGATAGGGAACAAAGCCATAGTTCAGGGAATAGGATAATGGCGATAGCGCCTCGCCGACTTCGGCAAGGCGAAAGAGCACTGCCGAGACGAGCTCGATCAGCACGGGAATTCCCTTTGCGACAAAGGGAATGGGAAGGGCAAGAAGATAAAGCGGCATCAGGTAGAGCAGCAGTGTGAAAAAGGGCGCGAAGATGAGATTCGAAAGGGGAGAGAGCAAGAAGATCTCGCCCGACATCAGATAGAGGATCGGCGTGATCATAACGGTAGCCGAAAAGGTCGTAACCGTTGCCGAAAGTAAGCTTGTGATAGCGGTGCGGAGTGCTTCTCTCAAACGCGTGGGCGCGGAGCGGTACAGCTTTGTTGCTTTCAAGCGGGAAAGGAGAAAGGATGCGAGGGTCAGAATGCCGAGGGTGGACAAAAAGGATAGCAAAAGCCCCGCATCGAGAATTGCCCTTGGCGAGAGCGCGACGATCACCGCGGTTGCGATGAAAAGAGAGGTAACCGTATCCCGATTTCGTCTGACATAATACGAGAGATAAAACAAAAGAAGCATACCGCCCGAGCGAAGCATAGAGGGTGCAAATCCCGTGACGGTGATGTAAAAAAGGGTAATGAGGCAAAGCAGGGGATAGGCGATCCGCCGCCCAAGTGAAAAGCGATCCAAAAGCGCGCTGACAAAGCCCATCACGATGGCAAGATGCAGACCGCTGACGGCAAGTAAATGGCTGATGCCCAAGGTCGTAAAGCCACTTTTGACATTGACGGGAATTTCGGATTTGTCGGCAAGAAGCAGTGCTTTCATCATCGTGCGACCGTTCTCGCCAAGGGTCTCTTCCAGCAGTGCGGAAAGCTTTTGCCGCAAGGCATCGGTGAAGGTGGCAAGCGAGCGATGTCCGTGGGAAAGACAAATGCCCTCTTCCCGATACGTACCGACGAGGTCATAGCCGTCGGCGTATTGCCATAGCTCACCAAGCGTGTCTCCCGTCACAGAAGACAGCTCAAAAACGCCTGAAAAGGTGTCTCCCCGCATAAGTGCGGTATATCCGCCGCCCTTTTCCTCGACGATTGCCTCCCCGAATACCGTAATGACGGCACGGTAGACGGTATCGGGAGCGGTATCCGGCGAGAGACTTCCGTATAAGGTCACCCCTTCGCTGTATGGCGCAACACGCTCAATGACGAGGGTAGCCCTGCATTCACGGCTGTCAAAGTATACCTCTGCATCGGTTCGCTCACGGTTCACGGTCGTTGCTGTCAGTGAGGACACAAGAAGGGAAAGTGTCAGAAGAAGCAGGGGCAGACGGAGCGTTTTGTGCGAAGCGCGAAGCTTTCCCGAAACGGCAGGACAATACGTGAGAGCAAGCAGGAGAGGAATAAGCATAAGTCCGACAAGGACACCTGTTGGCAGAACGAAGCGCCCGTACAGAAGAAGGAATATGACGAGAAGATAAAGCGCCAAAGCAGACAAGAGGGGTCGCCTCAGAAGCTGTTTTCTGATCATGAGAACTCCTTATGATACAAAAGGCTGTCACAGAAAGCTCTGTAACAGCCTGATTGCTATCGGTCAATTATTTTGCGATCTTTTCCTTGAGAGCCTTACCGGGCTTGAAGGTGGGAACCTTGGTTTCGGGAATAACAACCGTTTCCTTGGTCTGGGGGTTGACACCGTTGCGTTCTGCACGGGTCTTGACCTTGAAGGTACCAAAGCCTGCAAGAACGACATCGTCGCCTGCAAGAAGAGCGTTTTCAATCGCGGAAATCATGGTGTTAACGGCAAGAGTTGCCTTGGTCTTGGGAATATCGGCGCCTTCGGCAACGATATCGATCAATTCTTTTTTCGTCATAATCATTACATCCTTTCTTCACGGAGTACATCTTCCGTATTGGTTATATTATATCATAAAGTGTAAAAAATTCAAGAATAAATTTGTTTTTTTGTACAATTTTATCATTTTCAACAAAAAATCAAGGTGAGATTTTGCAGATATGTCGGTTTTTTGTGTAAACTGCCAATATCGCAAAAAAATCCGAAAAAAAAGATCGAAATAGCTCTTGATATTGTGAAAAAATATGGTATACTATACTTGTGAGTTTCCCCGATGTGCATACGGGGATTCAATTTGTGATGATACAGGAGAACACGTATGAGAAATTTCAAAAACAAAGAACGCTCGCGCAGTGACATCGTTGCACGTGCCGATGATGCGTTCGGTAGCCAGAACTATGCGGAGTATATGGTTGATGTGAAAAAAGAGGGCAAATATAAAAGACAGCGCGGTCTTATGATCTTTTTGTATATTATGATCGGCGTTCTGTTCCTCGGCATTGCCTTTGCGGCAAGCTTTCCTTGGATCGTTCTGCTTGCTCCCTTTGCCATTATGATCACCTATCACGCGACCTGGCACTTCTTTTCGCGTTCCTATTTTTACACCGTGGACGGCAGTTATTTCACCATTCTGAAGGTCTACGGCTATAAAAAAGAAGACGATTTTGTCAAGCTCCGTATCAGTGAGGCAGAAATGATCGCGCCTCTGAACGACGAATACAAGCACTATGCACACGCTCACGCCGACGCGGTGGTCTATGAAGCGGTTTCGTCGTTTGATGCTTCGGATATTTATTTCATTACTTATACAAACGAAGAAGGCAAGCCTTCGGTTGTTTTCTTTGAAGCTACGCAGGGTCTTCTCAAAGCACTTCGTTACTACAATTCGAAGGCAGTTGTGATGACCAAAACACTGCACTGAGTCCTTTCTTTCCCACAAGGTCTTTTGACTTTGTGGGAATTTTTTTGTTTTTCGCTACTTTTTTCAGGGTGTGATTTTTGTTTTTTCACAAACACTATCGCTGAGACATTTTGAAAGGAGTTGATGAAAATGAAAGGAAAGTCCTTGAGAATACTGACGGTCATAACGCTTCTTCTGCTTGTCTTTGCCTACACGGCGTATGCCGAAAGCGAGGCGATCAACTGGTACTGCAAGAACAATACCACGCACACACCGCCGACACTCGACAAAACGCTTTCGGTGATTGAACGGTATGACGGCTATTATCTTGACAAATCCGCCAAAGACAGTGACAAAAAGATCTATCTTACCTTTGACGCGGGTTATGAAAACGGCAATGTGGAAAAGATCCTTGATGTTTTAAAAAAGCACGGTGTCACGGGAGCGTTTTTTATTCTCGATAACCTGATCAAGCGAGATCCCGCGCTGGTGACACGTATGGCAGAGGAGGGACACGCGGTCTGTAATCACACCAAGACGCATCCAGATATGACAAAGATCCACGATATCAAGCTGTTTGAAAATCAGCTGTCCTCGCTGGAAAAGGCGTATACCGAGCTGACGGGCAGGGAAATGGAAAAGGTATACCGACCGCCGCAGGGGCGTTTTTCCGAAGAAAATCTGCAGTTTGCCAAGAAGCTTGGGTATAAAACGCTGTTCTGGTCCTTTGCCTATGCCGATTGGGATAACGATCGGCAAATGAAAGCCGAAGATGCCAAAAAGAAGATCCTCGATCATTTGCATAACGGGGAAGTGATGCTTCTGCACCCGACCTCGGCAACCAATGCCGAGATCCTTGACAGCGTTTTGTGCGAGATCAAAACGGCGGGCTATCGGATCGCGCCTCTTTCGGAGCTGTGGGAGAACGAATGAAAAGGCTTACTGTCTTCCTCGTCTGTCTTTTGCTGATCCTGACACCGCCGCGTTCGGCACAAAAAGAGGCGTGTTTTTCGCAGGTGAATGTTTCGCAGGCGAAATTTTCGCAGGCGTGTCTTTCCGAAAATCGGATCGCGACGAATGAAAAGCAGATCGCGCTGACCTTTGACGACGGTCCGCATCCCGAAAATACCGACCGTATTTTGGCGCTTCTTGCGCGGTATGGGATCACGGCTACCTTTTTTGTGATCGGACAGAATATTGAGTATTTTCCCGAAGCCTTTCTGCATCTGCAGGAGGCAGGGGTGGAGCTTGGCAATCACACCTATTCTCACCCCAAGCTGTATCAAAAAAACGCCGTGATGCTTGCCGAGGAGCTAAGACTCTGTGAGGAAGCCATGATGCAACGTGGGGCTGAGAAGCCCGTACTCTTCCGCCCACCCGAAGGGGTCAGGAATGCCGTCGTTTCGGCGGTGTCCAAGGAACGGGGCTATGAGACGGTGTATTGGAATCTCGACACGCTCGACTGGACGGGGGCTTCGGCAAAGAGCATTGAAACAGCCATTCTCTCGGGTGTGAAGGACGGCAGTATTATTCTCTGCCACGATTATATCGTCGGTGGCGGGCATACGGTGGAGGCACTGGAAACGGTGATTCCGCGCTTACTTTCCGAAGGGTATCGGTTTGTGACGGTGTCGGAGCTACTTGGTACGAACCGTTAGTTTTCTGTGAGCGTCATTAAGTGATCTCCTGCGATCACGGTGCTTTGCTCGGTGAGCGAGAGGGAATAGCGTCCGCTGCTGACGACGGTGATGGGGGTGGTGATGTCGTAGCCAAGGTCGGCGATGGCTTTGCGGTCAAAGGACAGAAGGACATCGCCGCGCCCCACCCTCTCGCCCGCTTTTTTCAGAGGCTTGAAGTGCTTTCCCTTCAGCTCTACCGTATCCTTTCCGACATGGATCAGGATCTCTGCCCCCTCGTCGGAAAGGATTGTAATGGCGTGATGCGTTTCAAAAAACGCAATGATCAGCCCCGATACCGGCGCGTATACACGGTCGTCATCCGGCAGAATGCCGCAGCCCTCGCCCATAATGCCTTCGGCAAAGGTCTCGTCTGCCACCTCGCTCAGCGGAATGACCTTGCCT
>JAFTKF010000014.1 GCA_017453405.1 Clostridia bacterium | reverse complement strand
TCGGTCTACCGTGAATTCAAGGATATCGAAACCTTTTTGGCAGCTATCAAAGCCTTACAGGGCAAAAAGCCGCGTAAAAATAAAAAAAGCGATACCTGACACCGCACAAAATGAAAAAGGAAGGTAACATACCATGGCTATTTCCGGAAAACGTATGATGAATCTTTTGAAAAAGCTCGGATTTGAGCGTCTTTCGACCTATGAAGGCGAAAAGAAAGCCGCCGAGATCTTGTGTGACGAGATCCGCGCGATCGGTCTTACACCCACAGTTGAGACCTTTATGGCGCCCCGTTATACCGTCACCGATTGCTCGCTGACAGTCACCGCTCCTTTTGAAAAGTCGATCCCCTGCACGGGCTACGGCTTTTCGGGCAATGATGCCAAGGATGGCATCGAGGCGGATTTTCAGTATATTGAGGGCTTTGAGCCGATCGATCTGCAGAATGTTCGGGGAAAGATCGTTCTCATTACCTCGGGACTTACCATTTCGGGCTATGAAGCGCTGATCAAGGCAGGGGCTGTGGGCTTTATCGCCACGGCAGGCAGCTTCCGCGACAAGCTTTCGGAGACCGATCTTGACGAAAGAATGCTTCGCGACAAGCATACCGAGCATGGTAAGCTTCCCGGTGTTTGCATCCGCGTGAAGGATGCGCTTGCCCTGATTCCCAAGCACCCCACCCGTGTCAAGCTTACGCTGGCGCAGGAGGAAGGGGAGGCAGAGTCGCAGAATGTGATTTGCGAGATCAAGGGCAGTGACTATCCCGATGAGGTGGTGGTCTATACCGCCCATTACGATACCGTTCGCTTCTCCAAGGGATATTTTGACAATTCGACCGGCTCGGCAATGGTCATGGAGCTGATCCGCCACTATGCCGAAAATCCCCCCAAGAGAACGGTTCGCTTCATTTTCTGTGGCTCGGAGGAACGCGGTCTTCTCGGCTCTAAGGCATATGTTGCCGCTCACGAAGAGGAGCTTGATAACATCCGTCTTTGCATCAATCTCGATATGGCAGGCCCGATCCTCGGTAAGGAAATGGCAAATGTTACGGGCGAGGAATCGCTTTGTCATGCGCTTTCGTTTATGTATAAGGAAGTCGGCTATCCGATGGTAGTCAGACAGGATATTTATTCCTCCGACTCGATCCCCTTTGCCGATAAGGGTATTCCCGGCATCAACTTTTTCCGCGCCGCCGCACCCGGTACATCCCAGATCCATTGCCGTTACGATGTGATTGAAATTCTGTCCGGCGAAAGCCTTGCCAAAACGACAAATTTCGTCAAATATTTCTCCGACCGTGTCATTAACGCGGCATTTTTCCCGATCGATAAAAAGATGCCCGACAATATGGTGGAAAAAATCGACAAATATCTCCTCAAAAAGAAGGATAAGAAGTAAGCTTTGATGCTTGGTTTCTTCAACAAGTTACCGCAGGAAAAATAAAAATGCGCCGTTGTCAAACGCTTGCAGGAATTGTGAGCGTTTGACAACGGCTGCTTTGCTATAAAGATATGTTTTTGAGAAACTTTTTGAAAAAAGTTTCTGGAGCTGTTTACAGCTCCACTCTTCTAAAAACTTTCGAAATGGGTGACAGAGGGTATTTATCTGTAAAAAAAGCTTTTGAAATGGGATAAGAATGGTGTGATAGTATACAAAAAAACGGAACTCTCGGATTCTGAGAGTTCCGTTTTTGGGGTTTAAACGGGTTTTTTGTTGTTGATGGGATTGACATACATACGCCAATCAAGATCACCGGCATCCAGTGCGCGGACGATCACCTCTGCGGTGGCAATGTTGGTGGCAACCGGAATGTTATACAAGTCGCAGTTGCGCATAATTTCGGTGTAGCTTTCTTCGTGATAGCCCGAAGGGGTAGTGTCGCGGAAAAACAGCAGAACATCAATTTCGTTATAGGCAACGCGGGATGCGATCTGTTCTGCGCCGCCGTGTGCGCCGGGCATCATTTTCTCGATCTGAAGCCCTGTAGCATCGGTAATATATTTGGCTGTTGTGGCAGTTGCGCAGATCGAATGTTTACAGAGGATACCGCAATAAGCAATACAAAATTCTGCCATCAGCTCTTTTTTGGTGTCGTCTGCGATGATTGCAATCTCCATAGGAATAGACCGTGCTTTCGCTTTGCGCAAAAGCTCCTTTCTCTCAGATTCATTTTTCAGAATACGAAATTTGACAAAATCAGTATCCATTACAATGTCCGTATTCGGGTTCATTATAGCATAATTTTACTGCTTTTGTCAACGCTTTTTTCAGATTTATCGAAAAAATTCCAATGACTGCCCGATAAAAAGAAAAAAGTAACGAAATGAAGCAATTTTGGCTTGATTTTGTCCGATCGGCAAAGTTTATGTGAACTCTTTGCGATTTCGGTTGACAAACCCTTAGAAAATGATGTATAATATACGGTAGACTATGGATGAAAAGGATATGAATTATGAAAAAACTGACCGTGATGCTTCTTGCGATTGTAATGCTTCTGACCTTCGTCTCCTGTGCGGAAGAAACGGGGGATGCTCCTTACGGTATGAAGCTTGCCTCAGATCCCGAGGTTGTGGATTATAAGGTTTATGTGCCCGAGGATTGGACAATTACCTCAAAGACCGGTATGACCACAGCGCAGGTATCGCTTGCCGATGCGACCAATATGATCATTACCAACCACTCTCATTCGAATACCGTGGAATACAGCGACAGCAAAAATACGCTGATTGCCTATCTTTACGGTGCGGATGTCATCAAAACCGAAGCTGCCGATACGACGGGTGCAGATGCAAACGCGGATGACCGTTACGACAAGGACGGATACCGCAAATATGAGGAATCGCTTCTTCATAAGGATGGCTGTTATCTGAATCGCTTATATGAGCTGTTCGATACCGTCAAGGATGAAAACGGCAACGAGATCTCGTCCTTTACGATGATTGAAGAACCTGCGTTTACCACGCTGAAAAAGGGTGACAATGCCGTTGCGGCGCTGACATTCGTTTACAGCGGTACGCTGGACGGGGCAGAGGTACAGCAGAAGATGGTTTTGGCATACGAGGATGCCTATTTCTATAACATTACCTTCTCGACTGCGCCCGCGCTTTACGAAAACCACAAGACGACCTTTGCGACCATTCTTGAAAACTTTACCTTTGAGGACTGATATGATCTATCTTGACAACTCCGCCACGACACCGCTGTCCGATCCCGTCAAACGGGAGATGATCGCGGCAATGGATGTCTTTGGCAATCCTTCGTCGCTTCACTCGGCGGGACTGACTGCCGAAAAGCTATTGCGCACCGCGCGCGAGCGGATCTTACGGGCACTGTCGGTCAAAAATCCCGACGGCTACCGCGTGATCTTTACCGCAAGCGGCAGTGAAGCCAATAATCAGATCCTGTTTGGCGTGGCAAATGCCAAAAACTATCGCTTTACGCCCCGTATCGTAACCACCGACAGCGAGCATCCCTCGGTGCTTGAGCCGCTGACGGTATTGGAAAAACGCGGCTTTGAGGTGGTTCGTCTGTCCACGAAAAACGGCGTGATCGACCCTTCGGAATTCCGTGCGGCGATCACCCAAAACACCGTTCTGGTTTCGATTATGACGGTCAACAACGAAACCGGCGCGATTTATGACATCAAACAGCTGTTTACCCTTGCCAAGCGGATCAATCCCAATGTGATCACGCATACCGACTGTGTGCAGGGCTTTCTGAAAGTACCGTTTTCCCCCGAAGCCGTGGGATGTGATGCCCTTTCGCTTTCGGCGCACAAGATCCACGGACCGAAGGGTGTCGGCGCATTGGTGCTTTCGCGCGCGTTAATCACCGCAAAGAAGGTAACGCCCCTCATTTACGGAGGCGGTCAGGAGACAGGACTCCGATCGGGTACGGAAAATACGCTTGGCATCGTAGGCTTTGGTGCGGCGGCAGAGGATGCACAGTCGCATTTTGTCGAATTTTCGGAAATGATGCCGAAATTACGCGAAAGCTTTTTAAGAAATCTGCCCGACTGTGTGCGTGTTAATCAGCCGACGAAGTATGCGCCGCACATCATCAGCATCACCTTACCCCGTCTTCGCTCGGAAACGGTACTACACTATCTTTCGGCAAAGGAAATTTTTGTTTCCTCCGGCTCGGCGTGTGCTTCCAACAAAAAGGGCGCAAATTACGTTCTGCCCGCTTTCGGTCTTGCCTCCGAGGACACCGATACCACCTTGCGGATCAGTCTGTCCCGCTTTGTGACGGAAGATGACCTTCTTTCAGCCGCTGATGCCATCCGCGAGGCGATCGATACCCTTGTGAAAAAGTGAGAGAGTTCCACCATCCTTGCCTTATTTTATAAGTTTTTGCTGACATATTATTCTTGTCACCATTTCAAAAGTTTTTAGAAGAGTGGAGCTGTAAACAGCTCCAGAAACTTTTTTCAAAAAGTTTCTCAAAAACAAATCTTTATAGCAAAGCAGCCGTTTTCAAACGCTCACAATTCCTGCAAGCGTTTGAAAACGGCGCATTTTTATTTTTCCTGCGGTAACTGTTCAAAACAATCATCCTTGCCGCAGCAGCAAAAAACACGGGAAACTGTTTTGTGTGATTTTTTACAAACGAAAACCCGACCAACGCGTGCTCGTCTCGGCGGTCGTTTTTTTCAAAAAGCGACGCAAAAACTTCTATAGTGGGTGACAGAGGGTTTGGAATAGGCGACAGAGGGTTTGAAATGGGTGGCGCGAAAACTTTTTCTGTCAGGATTCGTTCCACCAGTCGAAATCGTAAAGCTTGCCGTCGATCATCCAGCGAGCAGGGGTGTTGTTGTAGGTGAAATCAAGCGGAATGGCAACATTCTCCTGCTTCGAGGCAATCTTGTAAAGCGATTGCATTACCGAAAATTCTTCTTCATCAAATACACCGTTCGGGGCGGAAATGAAAAGGGGCGTGCCGCTCTTGGCAAGAAGCTCGACCCAACGTCTGTTGAGCGAGAAGGGGATTCTGCCTTTGATAAAGCCTGCACAGTCGGCATCTACCATATAAAAGGCGTTGTTCTGGCAAAGACGGAAAGCAAGGGTATTGACACCCATTTTGCGCGTGCGTTCCCAATCGGTGCCGCTGGTATCGTCACCCGTGCGGTTGATGTGGCAAAGACCTGCCGTCAGGTGGGAAACACAGTTACAGCCGAGAATGTATGCCTTGCCGTCGGTAGCATCCAGCAGGGTCTTCAGGAAGGTTTTATAGATCTCTGCCGAGGTTTTGGTACTGTCATAGAATTTCCATTCGCCGCTTGTGAAATAGCTTCTTCTCTGGAAGCCCCACGCGCCGAAAATGTCAAATGCCGAAAAGTCGTGCTTAATGAGTTCATATCCCCAGCCGACAATCTTTTTGACAAGGGCGCTCAGGTGTGAAAGTACGGCGGGATGCGAGGGGTCAAGACGGTTAGTGTAATTCTGAAAACGCCATTCATTGGGAATTTCGGGGGAGTCGTCACACAGCGGACGAATCCAGATGCCCGGGCGAATGCCCATTGCCTTGAATTCGTCGGCAACGCGTTTCATATCGCCATAGCGCTCGTTGGCTTCCCACGGACCTTGACAGGGCTTGGGCTGCCAGCCGTCGTCAATGACCATAAAGGGACGGTTTTCAAGTCCCTCGGCAAGGGCTGCCTGCAATTTGGCATCCGAAATGATCTCCTCATACGAGCTTTTGCCGTAGGCATAATACCAGTTGTTGCCGCCATAGACCTTTTCCTTCGGCAGAAGGGGATTGGGCGACATCTTTCGACAAAAATCGCAAAGAGCATCAAAGGTGCTTGTTGTTTCGGGATATTCTGCATTCATAAAGGTTGCGACAAGAAGCTCTCTTCCCGCAAGATCGACACCTACCGTGCCCGCACGCAGGTCACAGTATGCGGTAATGCCTTCACAGTCGACGGTGAAGTGTACGAAGGCGTTGGGCTGAACGCCAACACCGATGCAATCTGTGCCGTTTTGGTGGCGCAGTGCGAAATACCACGGAAGCGCACGTTCGGGGTCAAGGGCGGAAAAGCCGAGATTTCCGTAGCTTCTCTCCCACGCATCGCAAAGGACCGAAACCTCCTCGCGAATGGGACAGCGCCAGCGCAGGGTGATGAATTTGATGTGTGAGGTTTGTGCGCTGACAAAAAAGTCAAGTCCCGACGGAGTGTTTTCAAAGCGAAGGGCGACATCGTTTGTGTTGGCGTCGTCGGTTGTGACGGTATAGCTGTCAGGGCGGTGCAGAAGTGAGATCATGGCAAGATTCCTTTCAAATATCAAAGTGAAAATCGGCAGCTTCAGGTCAGAATGAACACAATGGCAGCCGTTAAGAAAATCGCAAGGGAGGTCAGGAATAAGGGAGAGGTAAACGCCTTCAGGGTGTGATAGCGTGCCTCTTTTTTGGGGTAGGGCGTATCGGTGGCATAGGCGGGATCGTATGCCATATGGCGGTAGCGCGTTTCGGTTGCCTTCAGGAAGAAGAAAAGCGAGATCATACACATAGCGACCGAGACGAAAATCGCAAACAGCACGCCGAGCGGCTGTGTCAATAAGCGCCAGAGGGTGGGCATAATGTAAACCGAAGCGAGACTGACCGCAAAGCGAACGGCGATCGGTGCTAATAAGCTTCCCGTAATGCGGACCGTGTAGGCAAGGAGCAGTCCCGATAAAAAGTAGAAGGGAAAGCCCGACAGATCAAAATAACACATCGCATAGGTAAAAGCCGAAAACAGCGTTGCCGTCAGCGTGGAATAGGGCTTATATTCGTGGTAGACGATACCGCGAAAGAAAAATTCTTCACAAATGGCGGGAATCGCGCCATAGGCGAACATCGCATACAGGGGATTGGTTTCTGAGGAAATATCCGATAAGATGTAAGAGCCGAGGGCAGTATACCCCTCTTTTCCGATGCCGAGAAAATAAAAGATGCCGTTGGCGCACAGCCCGAAGGTCAGAATCAGGCAGGCAGTCGCGAGAAGAAAGGGGATCATATGCGGCGAAAAGCCGCGCAAGGGGAGAAGCTTTGTCAAAGCATCACCCCGAAGCTTGGTATAGAAAAAGGAAGGGAGCGCGAATACGATCAATTCCAGAACAACAAGAGACAAAAACAGCTTTGCCGTGGTATCCACGCTGTCTTCGGGAACGAGATTGGTCAGAAGCAAAAGCAGATAGACGGCAAGAAGAAAGATCGGGACGAGAAGAAAGCCTTTACTTCTTTTCAACCAGCTTCACTCCCTTTTCGGTGACGATGTAATCCACTGCCATATCAAATTTGCCGCGGGGCAAGGGTGCGTCCTTCAAAAAGGCGCGATAGCAAAGCCCTGCCTTGACGCCGTTAAAGCGGTTGACATAGCGGTCGTAATAGCCCCTGCCATAGCCGAGGCGGTAGCCGAATTTATCATAGGATAGCGCGGGGATCAGCATCACAGCAGGCTTGGTTTCGGTAAGATCGTACAGCTCACAGCTTGTTTTCGGCTCGTTTATGCCGTATGCGCCCGATTCCACATCGTCAAGCGAGGTGATGAAATAGAAATCCATCCGATTGCCCTCGTGACAGCGCGGCAGTGCCACGCGTTTGCCCATTCTGAGGGCTTCCTCGATCAGGGGCAGGATGTTGATCTCGTCATCCAGCGGATAATATGCCAGAAGGATCTCGGCAAAGCGGAAGGATGCAAGCGAGCGGAATTGCTTCAGGATCGCCTGATCCAGTGCTGTTTTTTGCTCAGGGGTAAGTGCTTCGCGTGCGGCTCTTAGTTCGGCGCGCAGGCGATTTTTCAGATCACGAATGTTACTCATAGGGTACCGTTCGCCTTTCGGGACGTCCTTTCTGTTATCATTTGGTTACGGTTGTTATCAGGTGTATCACAATAAAGGGGGTTATTCTGCCATGATCTGGGCGGCAATGGCGCGTGCCTTATCTTCCCCGAAGAGCATCGAAACGGCGGCAAGCGCAAAGGGCAGAGAAACGCCCATACCCTTGGCGGTCAGAATGTTGCCGTCACGGACAACGCCGCCCGGGGTGACAAATGCCTGAGAAAGCTCTTTTTCAAAGCCGGGGTAGCAGGTGGCTTTGCGGCGGGCTAACAGCCCGAGCCGTCCGAGAATAAAGGGTGCGGCACAGATCGCCCCCACCGGCTTGCCCTTTTTGGTGACGGCAACGGTCAATTCGCGCAGTGTCTCGGAGCGATAGAGGTTTTCAGCCCCCGGCATACCGCCCGGCAGGATGATCATTTCGATATCCTCGGGGCGAATGTCCGAAAGCTTGTTATCACACGTGATAGTGACACCGTGTGTGGAGGTGACGAGCAGGGAGTCTGTCACCGAAACGAGTGCGACTTCAGCACCTGCGCGCTTCAATACATCGCAGGGTGTCAGGGCTTCGATCATTTCGAAGCCGTCGGCAAGAAAAATACAAACCATAGTTACCTACTTTCTTTTTGAAGGGTGAATTGCCGTTTACTGTGGCGGCGTATCGGACTTTCTCATTATCATTTCCTGATATTCCGCCCGTGAGATCAGAACATTTCTTGGCTTTGAGCCGTCGGGCGCGCCGACAATACCCATGGCTTCCATACTGTCGATGATCTTTGCCGCTCTGCCATAGCCGAGCGAAAGCTTGCGCTGTAACAGGGAGGTAGAGATCTTGCCCATATCCACGGCAAGCTCAACTGCCTCGTAGAATTTCGGATCAAGGTCGTCATCACCGCCGATCTCGTCATCGGCGGCAACCTTTTTCTTCTGCTGACCGCAACGCTCGGCTTCGATCTCGACCTGATTGAGGAAGGAATCGTCGTATTTGACATCCTTCGATTGGTTCTTGATAAAGTTTGTGACCTCTTCGACCTCTTTGTCGTCCACGAACGCACCCTGTACGCGGATGGGCTTCATCGCGCCGACGGGGGCAAAGAGCATATCGCCGCGACCGATCAGCTTTTCCGCACCTGCCACATCGATGATGGTACGGGAGTCGATATTCGAGGCAACCGTGAAGGCGATACGCGAGGGCACGTTTGCTTTGATCAGACCTGTGATGACATCGACCGAGGGTCGCTGTGTACAGATGATCAGGTGAATGCCCGCGGCTCGCGCCTTCTGCGCAATGCGGCAGATCGAATCCTCGACATCATCCTTGGCGGTCATCATCAGATCGGCAAGCTCGTCAATGATAATGACGATGCTCGGAAGCTGTTCCTTGGTGGGGTCATTTTCGATGATCTTGTTGTAGCCCTTCAGGTTGCGCGCGCCCACCGATTCGATCAGCTCAAAGCGGCGCTCCATTTCGGCAACGGCGGTAGCAAGCGCACCTGCCGCCTTTTTCGGATTATTGACCACGGGGATCAGAAGATGGGGCAGCTTGTTATACATATTCAGCTCGACCTTTTTGGGGTCGACCAGAATCAGCTTCAGTTCACTCGGGGTCGCTTTGTACAGAAGCGACATAATGATGCTGTTGACACCCACCGACTTACCCATACCGGTCGCACCCGCGATCAGAAGGTGGGGCATCTTGGCAATATCCATCAGAATCGGTGCACCCGAAACGTCCATACCGACGCAGGCGGTCAGCTTGCTCTTGGCATTGCGGAAGGCTTCGGATTCGATCAGATCGCGCAGATAGACGGTGGCAGCTTCTTTGTTCGGCACTTCGACGCCGACGGCGGCTTTGCCCGGGATGGGCGCTTCGATTCTGACGCCCGAGGTTTCAAGATTCAGGGCAATATCGTCCACCAGATTGGCGATCGCGCGGACACGCACGCCGCTTTGCGGGGCAAGCTCATAGCGCGTGACGGTCGGACCGCAGGAAATGTTCACGATCTCGGTATCCACGCGGAAGCTCTTCAGAACATCCACAAGCTTCTGTCCGTTTTTCAGAAGCTCCTCGCGGTTTGTTTCCTGCTGATTGCCGCTGCCCTTGGCGAGAAGCTCGATCGGCGGGAAGGTATAGGTGCTTTGCGGCTTGTCCACGGGAGGAGCGCCGATGATCGGGGAGTCATCCTCCTCGTCGATCAGCTCGTCCAGCTCATCCAGCGCGTCATCGGGTATCAGGGTAGGGTCGTTTGTCGGAATGACGGTTGCGTTTTTGTCATTTGAAAAGGCATCCTTTGTGTCTGCGGGGACGGTATTCAGGGTAATATCGTCATCATCGTCGACACCGTAGCCGAAATCGGTATTGTTAAAGGTGCTATCGTCGTCAGCTTCGTCGGGAATCTTGTTGAATTGATACAGGATCTCCTCACTTACCGAAGCTTTTGTCTCGGGCGAGGGCTGGAAGACCGTGATCTTGGGCATCAAAGGCTCGTCCTTCGTGTCACTGTCCAAGGGTGTCGGGGGCACGGAAGGTGTTTCCTTTTTGGGTGCGGGTGTTTCGGTTTTGATCTCGGTCGCTACCGCATCGGTATAGAATTCGATGCCGATCGGCTGAAAAGGTGTGGTGCTTTTCGGTGCTTCGTCGGGCGTTTCGTTCTCTTTGCGGATGGTTTCGGCAACCTTTTGAAGCTCTTTACGCTCGGCTTCTTCCTTATCGCGCTTTGCCTTGGCTTCCTTGATCATAGCAAAGAGCTTTTTGGGTGTCAGGCGCAGATAGAAGAACACAAGAGCCGTCAGAAGCAAAACGAGGATCAGCACCGATACCCATCCGTGCATCAGCACATAGAAGAGTCCGCCGAGAATGCCGCCGAGGACGCCGCCTCCCGCAACCGTGCGGTCGGTATACCAGTAGTCGCCGATGTGAAACACCGTGCTGATCGTCGGGGTGTCAAGACCGCCGCACATGATCATAATCACGTGGAATAAGGCGGATAACAGCACCGTAAAGCCGCAGGCTGTCAGCACTTGTGAAAGGGTGTTTTGTTCCTTAACGTATTTTTTCCATTCCAGACCGAACAGCATAAAGAGGCAGACCGTGAAGAGTGCGCCCCAGCCGAGCAGTCCGTACAGTAAGGTGGCATAGCCCTTGATCAGAGGACCTGCATCCTCCCAGATGTTGGCGATCAGAAAAACGGTTGTCAGAAAGGCAAGGATCCAGAAGGTGACCGATATTGCCACCTGCCCTTTGCCGTTCGGGTCTTTTGCTTTTTTGGGTGCACGTTTTTCGCCGTCGTCCTCCGTGTGTTCACGGGTGCTTGCGGTGCTTGTCTTCTTTTTGGCGCTTTTTTTTGGTTTTGGTTCTTTTTTGTCTTCTTTTTCGTCTGTTTCTTCAAGCGGTGTTTCTTCGGGTAAGGTATCCCCGTCCTGTGCTTTCGGGGTCTTGGATATATCAAGAGGGGTTATGGGAGATTCGTCGTTTTCGAAATCTTCCGTTTCATCAAAAAAGTTTTGATTGTTCATACGGTGGCATCCTTTCTTTTGAATTTGACAAAGCTGTTTATTGCAAAATGCCCATCACGATGGCAACAGTGCCGATCGCAAAGCAGTAGTAGGCAAAGCCCTTGAAGGTTGCGTGCTCAGAGATCCACGAAACCAGCTTGATGGCGAGAATACCGACGATCATTGCCGCAAACGCGCCTGCAAGATAGGTGAAGAGCGTGGCGGTATCGGCAATTTCGGTAAAGAGGGCGGGTAATTCCAGAACAGCCGCGCCGAGAATGGCGGGGATGGAGAGAATGAAGGAAAATTTCACGGCAACCGGACGGGTGAAGCCCTGCGTCAAGCCCCCCGTGATGGTCGAGCCCGAGCGTGAAAGTCCGGGCAGGATCGCGACGACCTGACAAAGACCCACCACAAGCGCGTTCAGCGGCGTTACGTTTTCAAGATCCTTTTGTCCCGTGGCAAAGCGCTCGGAAACATAGAGCAAAATGCCGTTGAGAACCAGGATCGCACCCACCACGATCGGATAGCCCATCAGAATTTCGATATATCCGCTCAGAACGGCGGCAGGGATCAGGGGCAGGATCGCAATGAGAAGCAGGACGACAAAGCGTTCGTGCAGGGTATAGGACGAAAGCTTGAAATTTTTGTGAAAAAGCTTACCGAGAAGCGAGAAAAAGGCGCGGATCAGCTCAAAAATATCTTTATAAAACACGATAAAGACCGCCATCAGCGTGCCGAGGTGAAGCAGTACGTTAAAGGCGAGATTGGATTCGGCAACTTCAAGCCCCAGAAGGGTCTGCGCCAGAGCCAGATGCCCCGATGAAGAAATGGGCAGAAATTCCCCAAGTCCCTGAATAATACCGAGTAGAATAGAGTATAAGAGCTTCATAAGGGTAGACTCCTCCATAATGACACTTTTCCTTATACTATATATATTAACATATTTTCACGTTAAAGACAAGAGTTTTCAAAAAATTTTTTTCAATCGATACCGTTACCGTAATATGCGGTTTAATTGTTAATAATTTGTAAACAAACAAAAATTTTGGTGCATTTTCCGAATTTTTATCGTCTATATAAGTGAAGGGGTGTTTCGCTTTACGGTCAGTGGGTGGAATATCTCAAAAAGGACGGAAAAAAGGAGTTGAGTGAATGAAAAAACCGATGAAGCTTGTGCTCATTCTTTTTGCGCTTGTCGCACTGATTCTGAGCTTACCTGATGCCATTCAAGCATGGCGGAAAAACGGAGAGACGGTGTTTGGAACAAAACAATGTCCCGAGACGATCCATATTCAATGCCAAGCGGCGCAAGAGACCGCGCCTGTGCTTGGTACGATTCGGGACAAAGCTTCCGTCAAAAAGCTCTGGCAGATGCTGAAGGGGTGCTATTATCGGGAGATGCTTATAAACGAGGTCGATACCGATACCCTTATTTTTTCGCAGGTTTCCTTCACCTTTGATGCGGCAAGTGATCCGAAAGGCGTGCTTTCACGGGCATATTATCAGATCGACAAGGACGGTAAGTATCTTCTGGCATATACCGCAGAGGGCGAAAAAAGGCTGTATGGGGTGGAGTATTTCCAAAGCCGTTTGTTCCAGCAGATATGCGAGGAGGCTTTGGAAAACGGCAGCCTCTCTGCGGCGTAAAAAATGTGAATGATTTGTAAATACTTGCATTTTCGTGTTGAAATTTCAAAAAAATATCGTCTATATCTTTGAAGGGGTCATCCCTGCATACGGGTCTTTTCGTTTTTATCGGATCAGCTATGGCGAGGAGAGTAAACGGCAAGCGAAAAGACCCTAAAACCGAAGATCCCGTCGGCACGAGATTTTCTCGCGCTGACGGGATCGTTTTTTATTTTACCAAGCGATTATTCGGTGCGAAGTGCCTCGACGGGGTCACGTTTGGCAGCCATACGGGAGGGGAAGAGACCGGCGACCATTGTGAGGATTACGCTGATGGCAACCAGTCCGACGGCGTGCACCACTTCAAGATGTGCGGCAAGGGTGGAAATACCCGAAAGTGTTTGAATGATCAGGTTGATCGGGATACAAAGCAGTAGGGAGATTCCGATACCGAAAAGACCCGAGGCAAGACCGACGATGATGGTTTCGGCATTGAAAACGAGGGAGACGTCGCGTTTCGACGCGCCGATCGAGCGCAGAATACCGATTTCCTTGGTGCGCTCCAGTACCGAAATATAGGTGATGATACCGATCATAATCGACGATACCACCAGCGAGATCGAAACGAAGGCGATCAATACATAAGAGATCGCGTTGATGATCTGCGTCACGCCCGAAAGGAGCAGGGCGATATAGTCGGTATATTCGATTCTGTCCTCTTCGGCTACCGTGTCATTGTAGTCCGAGATAATATCCGAAATCAGATCCTTATCTTCAAAGGTGACGGCATAGATGTTGATTGAGGTCGGGGTGTCGACAGAAATGACGCCAAGGGTGTTCAGATTGTCGGCAAGCGTTTTCGAGGAGGTCTGCGAGGGCATATACACTTCGTAATAGGAAACCAGCGTTTTTTCGTCCTCTTCGGCAAGATAGGTGTCATCGAAAAGCTTTGCGATCTTTTTGTTCTTTGCCTCGGCAAGCTCGGGCATCGAGTCGGAATACTGACGGTAAAGCTCGGCGGCATCGGCATTGACCACCGATTGCAGGGCGGTATTGAATGCCGTATCGTCCAGTGCCATAAGGTATGCGCTGATCTCAGCGGCGGTCATCGTGGTAGACTGACTCCACGCCGATGCGATATAGCCGATCTTGGCTTCCTTGGTGGCAAGCATCGGATTTTGCAGGATCTGTGCCGCGAAGAAGGCAAGCTCCTCGGCACTTGGGGTGTTGCGGATGGTTTCGATTTTTTCTGCGGCTTCCGCGGCATAAGCGGCTTCCACGATCGCCGAAAGACCGTCGCGGAGCATTTGGTTCAGCTCCTCGTCGGTATAATCCTTGAGGTAAGGTGCAACCGCTTCCACCGACATACCGTAATTTTGCGCGATCAGCGCGATCACCTTGTCACGGGTGTCGTACTGGCTCATCATACCGTCGACGGTGGTTTTGATATAGTCCTCGGAAGGTGTTGAAACAATTTTTGTATACAGACTGATCTTGGCGTTGTCATCAAGCGAAGCGAAATACGCCTTGATCTTTTCCGCCTTCTGACGGTCGGTCAGGTTGGTTTCCTCGGTGATCGTGAAGGGAAGACCGGTAAGCACATCAAAATTGCTGTTTGCGGGATCGGTCTGTGCCTTGACGACAGGCGTTTTGGCGTTTTCTTCAATGAGATATTCGGTCAGTGCGGCGGTATAGGCAAAGGGCGAGGACAGTGCGCCGCCTGCGGCATCGTCGTTCTGACGGACAATACCCGAGATCTTCAGGGTGTACGAGGCGTTGACCTTGTCCTTCATCAGATCGCTGTTGCCGACATAGTCGTAAATGCCCGTGGTTTCGTTATACTGATAGAAGTCGCCCGGTAATACCACGCGGAGCGGGATATTGAGCACATCCTCGTATTCCACCTTGCGCTCGGCATAGGGGATCTTTTCGCCGCGCATCACGGCATCCAGCATCGTGAGGATATCGTCCTCCGACATATAGCCGAGCGCGTAGAAGGCAAGATCGGAGATCTCGTTCTTTTCGTTGACGATCAGAAGGATCTCGTTGGCTTCCTCAGGCCATTCGCCGTGGATCAGATCATACTGTTCATAGATCATATCCGAGATCAATTCGCCGTCGCGTCCCGGGAGCATTTCCTGCCAGAGATTGATCATAGCGAGGTTAGAGGAAAGCATATTGTAAAGATTTTCGTTTGCCGAGGTATCGCCACCCACGTTTTTCAGACCCTCCGAGAGGTCGCAGGGGACATAGTCGCCCGCCTGATTCTTGACATAGACGTGAAGGGGCATACTGTAGCGGTATTGGATCGCCGAAACGTACTCGCGAAGCGGGGTGGTTGCGGTGGCGGGATTCATTTCCTTATCAAGAAATGTTTTGAAATCCTTCAGATTGTTCTGCTTCTTTTCGGCGGCAAACAGGGTATTGAACATCTGATAGAGCTGAGGGTCGGAATAGACCGCATCGTTTTCGTGCTCGGTTTTACCCTCTGCCGAATCGGCGCCTGCGCCGAGAAGAGCAGCCATATCGTTTTCTTCCTTCAGGATGCTGATCGGATAAGAGGACAGCGTGTCACGCTGTACCGAGCCGATATAGGCATTGACACCGGTAGAAACGGCAAGGATCAGGGCGATACCGATGATACCGATACTGCCGGCAAAGGAGGTTAAGAGGGTTCTTGCCCGCTTGGTCATCAGGTTATTGAAGGACAGGGTGAGTGCTGTGAAGAGCGACATCCGCTTTTTGCCCTTTTTGTCCTGCTGTTTTTGCTTTTCTACGGCAGAGGGCGTGGCTTTTTCGATCTCTTCGGGGGTGAAGGGGTTGGTATCATCCACCACGCGTCCGTCGATCAGTCTGACGATGCGGTTGGAGTATTCCTTGGCAAGATCGGGGTTGTGCGTGACCATAATGATCAGGCGATCCTTCGAGATCTCCTTCAGAATCTCCATGATCTGTACGCTGGTTTCGGTGTCAAGAGCACCCGTCGGCTCGTCGGCAAGCAGAATATCGGGATCGTTGACAAGGGCGCGGGCAATGGCAACACGCTGCATCTGACCGCCCGACATCTGATTGGGGCGCTTGTGAAGCTGGTCACCGAGACCGACACGCTCCAGCGCTTCCTTAGCGCGGCGGCGGCGCTCCTCGCGTGAGACACCCGACAGCGTCAGGGCAAGCTCGACATTGGCAAGCACGCTCTGGTGGGGAATGAGGTTGTAGCTCTGGAAGACAAAGCCGATGGAGTGGTTGCGGTAGGTATCCCAATCGGAGTCTTTGAATTCCTTGGTGGATTTGGCGTTGATCTTCAGATCGCCAGATGTATAAACATCCAGTCCGCCGATGATGTTGAGAAGGGTGGTTTTGCCGCATCCCGACGGTCCTAAAACAGAAACAAACTCGCTGTCACGAAAGGCGAGGTCAACGCCCTTTAAGGCTTGTACCGTGACATCGCCTGCGGTGTAGTCTTTGGTAATTCCGTGTAACTGAAGCACGTGGTTCCTCCTTATTGCATAGTATGTAGCTATTTTTTTAAATCGTTTTATTTTACCCCCACATTGTGAACACCGTGTGACGAATATGTCGGTATTTTGTTTCGAATTTATCAACTTTTTGATACAAATCCTTGTGATGCAGAGAAAATCTTTACTTTTTTCAAAAAAGCTGTTTACAAATGTGGAAAACTATAGTATAATAAATAGAAAGATCGTGATCGGAAGAGAGCCGGCATCAAGCGTTCTGACAGAGACGGGTGTCTGTGCCGAAGGCACAGGCTGAAAGCACCTGAGAATGCCGCTGACTTGTGCACCCGTGAATCGGCTGTGTGATAAGCACAGCACGGCTTGCCCCGTTATCGGCTGTTGAGAGATAAATCAAAGTGGAACCGCGCATAAGCGCCTTTGTGACCGTCAGGGAGCAAGGGTGTTTTTTATTTCTGTCGGCAGATTTGTCTGTTGACATATGGAAATGGCAGTGCTATTTTGCAAAGCCAAGGGCAATTTTCCAAAATTGGAGATCATTATGAACGATACGAAGAAAGATACAAAGAAACAAAAGAAGCCCCAAAAGAAGAGAACGCCGCTGATCGGGATGCTGCTGTCTCAGATCGAGGATATCCGATACGATGTAAAGCAGATCCGCGAAAGAGACCCCGCCGCTGTTTCGGATCTTGAGGTCGTTTTGCTGTATTCGGGCTTTCACGCCGTGACGGCGCATCGCCTCTCCCACGCGCTCCACAAAAGGGGGCACGTGCTTCTGGCGCGCGCGATCAGTCAGGGAATGAAGGCGGTGACGGGCATCGAGATCCATCCGGGAGCGACGATCGGCAAGGGTGTCTTCATCGACCACGGCACGGGTGTTGTGATCGGTGAGACGGCTGAGGTTGGCGACAACTGCACGATCTATCAGGGCGTGACCCTCGGCGGTACCGGCAAAATTACCGGCAAGCGCCATCCTACACTGGGGGAAAACGTGATGGTAGGCGCGGGCGCGAAGGTGCTCGGTCCTTTTACGGTGGGCGCAGGCTCAAAGATCGCGGCGGGCGCTGTGGTGCTGGATGCAGTACCCGAAAATTCCACC
>JAFTKF010000182.1 GCA_017453405.1 Clostridia bacterium | reverse complement strand
TGAACGGCGAGGATATTACCTCGACCAACACACCGGAGCATCCCGACGATATCCGCATCACCGAAAGCGAAATCACCGTTGGTGCGTCAAGCTTTTCCTACACCTTCCCCGCGCATTCCTTTGTTGCCATCAAGCTGACGGGTGAGGTTTCGGATTTCTATACCGAAACACTGTCCGAGGATTTTGACTTGTCGGAGATCTCGACGCTTCCCGATGCCTTTTCGCTTTCGGGTACGGCATCGATCGCATCGGCAGAAGAGGGCAAAATGCTCCGTCTTGCGAGAAGCACTTCGAACAGCTCGCTGACCGTTTCGCTTGCCGAGGATGCCACCCCCCTTGACGGCATCACGCGCATTCGCTTCAGACTTTCCGCCGAGCAGATGACGAGAGCGCGCATTCAGGTCGATCTGAACCGCTCGCAGGGCGCGACGATGATGTTTGCAATGGAAGAAGGCTTTGTGAAAAACGATGCCAAGATCCGCGCGGTGTATACCGAAGACAAATTGCACGAATTTGAGATCGTTGTCGACAACCGTTCGGGACAGTATATTCTGTATTTTGACGGCGGCTATATCGGATCTCCCGGTAAGTTTGATCCCGACACGGGTCTTGAAAGCATTACCTTTACCACAATGACAGAAAGCGGTACGTTTGCGCTTGACGATATTCAGGTGCTGTCGGCATCCACCGAGGTGAGTGACACGCCCGTGACTCCCGATCCTCCCGTAACCGACACGACCCCCGATACCACCGTGGGCAAGACCCCCGATACCACGCCCGCGACACCGATCACAACGGGAGGAGAAACTCCTGATACGACACCCGTGACACCGGTTACCACAGTTGCGGAGACTCCCGATACGACCCCCGATCCCGCACCCACGCCCGAACCTGAACCGAAGGATAGTCCGATCGGACTTATCATCGGGATCGTTGCGGCGGTGATCCTTGTCGGCGGCGGTGTTGCGGTATGGGTCATCCTGCAAAAAAAGCGCAGATAAGTGCAAAAAGTATCATCAAATTGTACAAAAATCTTTCAAAAAACTGTTGAAAACGGTGAATTTTTAATGACCGCTTGACAGAAGCTGTTTTTTGAGGTAAAATAAAAAAACAGAGTGTGTCTCTGAAAAAATATCAGTGGAGGATATTATGAAAAGATTTTTAGCAATCCTCCTTGTTCTTTCTATGCTGGCTTGTATGCTTCCCGCATTTTCGTTTGCCGCAGAAGAGGAAGAGGATATCAGCGGCTTGAATGCCAAGGTGTATCAGTTGAACACATTGGCAACAGCTCAGCCGTTTGACAATGACTGGCGTTACCACAACATTATTGGCACTTCGACCAATGAGTACGAGTACTGCGGTTATGACGACACGCAGCGCTTTGCTTCTTCGATCGATCAGCTGATGCTGACCTCGAAGGTCTACAGCACGGCATCGGATCTCACGAGCTTTACGCCCCCTCTCGCAAAGGATGCGTATATTACCAAGTGGGAAGGTACGATCACCGCAAAAGAAGCAGCTACCTACTACCTCGTTGCCCGTCAGATCGACAACGGCTTTGCGATGTATGTTGACCAGAACGGCAACGGCACCTTTGAAGACAACGAGCTGTTCTTTGATTACTGGGCAATCAACCATTGGTTTGACGGTCAAGGCGAGCACACCCTCGTGACCAACAAGGGCGGCTTTGCGCTGGCAGCCGATCAGGCAACTGCCGTTCAGATCTGGTACTATGAAGCAGGCGGCGGCGAAGCGCTTGAAATCAACGTTTCGAAGAATTCCGACGGTGCGGACAATGTATCCTTTGCCGATGCAGGTCTTTCGCTTGCACTGGATCAGACGATTTATATCACCAACCTTGCAGTCAACCACAACCGCATTCACGGCATTTCCACCTTCCCCATTGGCGTGAAGCCCGACGGAACGGCGGCAAATGAAACCGGTGACGCGCTTGCCAATATGGAAGGCAACCACAACTACGATCAGTCGATCGAAGGCATTCTTTCCAATATGCTTCTTCTCGGTGAAGTGGTTCTTCCGAACTACGAAACCGCAGGTATGGGCTCGACCGGCGATCTTGCCGGCTCTCTCAGCTATCTCGGCTTCCGCTATGAAGACTCCATGATCGATTATACCGGCTACGTTACTCCCGCTGTCAGCGGTGACTATCAGTTCGGTACTGCTAAGGTAGACAACTGCCTGATGGTCGAGATCGAGATCGACGGCGTATGGACCAGAGTGTATGAGCTTTGGGGCAGAAATATGTGGAACACTAAGACGGTGACCTACTCCGACACGGTTGTGAAGCTGGAGGCAGGTACATCCTATAAGATCCACGTAGCATACCTTGAGATCAACGGCGGCAACGCTGTCGAATCGCGTATCAAGGTCAACGGTGAAGAGCAGTCGATGGCATCGAGCGGACTTGCATTCTCCACCAAGCCTATGGAAAAGGCACCTGAAATTACCACCGTAAACTTCTTCCAGAGCGGTTCGGATTGGAAGTATATGACATCGGGTGAGGGCAATACCGTAACAGAAGCACCCGCAGGCTGGAATACCGACGCGGCTGTTTCGGCAGATTGGGCAACCGGTACAGCACCTCTTTCGGATGAATGGAACACGGCTGACAATCCCGTAAACAATAAATATATCTGGGCAACCAAGACCTTTGATGTTGAAGATGCCGATGCCTTTGCCGATTGGGCACTGATGGCAACTCTTCGCTATGACGATAATATTCACATTTACATCAACGGCAAGTGCGTGTTTGTAGACGGCGGCTGGAACGGCGGCTATGAAACCTATAAGCTGGGTATTGATGCCGCTGACTTCCTTGTTGACGGCACGAACCTTGTTGCGGTATCGCTTGTTCAGGGTCACGGCGGCTTTGAATTCGACGGCGGTGTTTATGCCACCAAGGATGATACCTCTGCCTACCTCCCGAACTACTACGAGATCGCAACGGCTGACGAGCTTCTTGCACTCGTTGCAACCTTTAACGAACTGAACAAGACAAACGATGCAGTTACCAGAGGCAAGACGGTCGTTCTGACTGCCGATATCGATATGTCGGGCAAGGCTTGGACGCCGCTCGGACGCTTCATCGGTACGTTTGACGGTCAGGGTCACACCATTTCGAACCTTTCCTACACTGCAACCGGCTCGATTGCGAACACCGGTATGTTCATTACCGATGTCACCAACAACAATGCCAACGGCAGAGTGCAGAACATCGTATTTGATAACTGCGTGCTGACAGTCAATGCCGACAACGACAACGCGTATGCAGGTCTCGTTGCTGCCAAGGCTGACCGCGGCAACCTTACGAACATCACGGTTAAGAACTCGAAGGTTCTCGGTAACGCTATGGTCGCTGCAGGTATCGCGGCAGAAATCTGCTGGGGCATCACTGACGGTCACGTGATCAACTGCTCGGTAGAAAACACCTATATCGAAGCTACCGCGAAGGCAGCAGGTCTTGTTGGCCGTGCTACCTCTTCGGATGATACGGTCGTTTCGGGCGGCAAGGTAACCGATGTGACCTTCAAGGCAAACTCGGTATACGATTTCGTTGCTGAAACCGCTGAAAAGACTAAGATCAACGAATGCACGATCAGCGGCAAGACGATTCTTTCCGAGCTTTCCGCTCCCACCGAGGGCGACTACGCCTTCTATTATCAGACCAGAGCAGGTGTTGACGGCACGACCGATTACCGTATCATTTGTGTTGCCAATACCGATTGGGTCATGGCACAGTCCGCGATCAACGTGAAGCTTTCCTTCACTGACGGTACGACCGAAAAGTCCATCACCGAAGCCGCTTCCACGGTTTACACCACCGTTACGGCAACCGGTGACGGCTATACCGATATTTACACCGCCGCCGAAGGCACGGTTGTATTCGGTTGGGTCGTTACGGGTGTTCCTGCGGAATATGCCGCAAACACACCCTCTGCTGTGGTTGTTGACTGAGTTTTCACATTCTTTCAATCATAACGACATAACAAATCACCCCGACGGACGATCCGTCGGGGTGATTTTTCATAAAGGGTTAAAGCTTCATAAGGAATCAAAGCATTGTGGCAATGAGCTCGGAATAGGGCTTTGCCGAGAGATAGGCGGGGGGCACATCAAAGACGGTGGTACAGCCCACAATGCCCTTTTCGTGCATACGGCAGACCGCACGGGCGTAGGCGAGAATGACCGACGCGGTGAATTCGGGATTGGAGTCAAGCTTCAGGCTGTATTCGATGATGTGGGTGTGCTCGCCCGAAAGACCGGTCTTGCCCGAGCGAATGACAAATCCGCCGTGGGGAATGCCGCTATGATCGCGGCGAAGCTCTTCCATCGTGATAAAATGCACGGTGGTATCATAGTCGGCGAAATAGTTGGGCATCGTTTTGATCTCGTTTTCAATTCTTGCAAGGTCAGCGCCCTCTTCTGCCACCACAAAGCATTCGCGGGTGTGCTTTTCGCGCGTTGTGAGTGCGGGCGCACTGCCCGAGCGAACGGCATCGAGTGCGGAATCGATCGGAATCGTGTACTGTCTTGCATCGAGAACGCCGTCGATGCGGCGAATGGCATCGGAATGCCCTTGGCTGACGCCCTTGCCCCAGAAGGTATAATCCTTGCCGTCGGGAAGGATCGCCGAGGCATAGAGGCGGTTCAAGGAAAACATACCGGGGTCCCAGCCTGCCGAAATGAGTGCAGTCGTGCCTGCCTGCTTTGCGGCACGGTCAACGGCTTCGAAATGCGCGGGAATCTTGGCGTGGGTATCAAAGCTGTCGATCACGTTGAAATGCGCGGCAAGCGCGGGGGTCTGAGTGGGAAGATCGGTTGCCGAGCCGCCGCAAAGGATCATCACATCGATCTTACCGACATAGTCGGTGACGGTGTCGGCGTGTGCCACGGTGACACCCTCGGTGCGGATCGTGACGGTTTTGGGATCGCGGCGCGTGAAAACGGCAACCAGCTCGGTATCGGGATTTTGTCGGATAGCAGATTCAATGCCACGGCCGAGATTGCCGTAGCCATATATACCAATGCGGATCATAGAAAGCCTCGTTTCTTTGAATATCATTTTGAACAACGCCTATTATAGCACACCCCCGCGTCTCGTGCAAGGGGGAGAATGTGAATTTTTTGTTTTGTGAACGCGAATTTTTTGAATGGATCGGTCACGTTTTCGCTGACATGTCCTTTGTTGGCATATGCCAAAACGATTGAAAAAGGGCGGTGTCGCGCCGAGGTTGGCTTGTTTATGAATGAGAGGTTTCCTCAAAGGTCTGATACAGCTTTGGGAGAGCGCCTTGATGCGGTCGGGGGAGACCTTCAGCACGCGGCGGTCGTAGGTGGTAAGTCCGTTGGTTTCGTCTTCCACATCGGAAAGCTGGGTATAGACCGTACCGCATAAGCCCTGACGGATGGCAGGGGTGACCTCATTTTCGTAAAGCGCAACCAAGGCATCTTCAAAAGCGGCGCGATCGGGGAAAGTCTTATAGCCGTAGGTTCTGTCGAGATTGAAAACATGTCCTTCGACATTGTGGGAATAGCCCCCGAATTCCGATAAAAAGAGTACTTTTTCGCCCGAGGGCTTCAGGGCGAGCTTTTTGAAATACACGTGCTCGCTTTGCATATCGCTTTTGGTTTCGAAAAACCAGCCTGAGGTGGTGTCGTACAGGCGTGTGGGGTCGGTTTCCTTCAGAAGGGTATAGAGTCTGTCGGCATCGTACTGCCCCCAGCCCTCGTTGAAGATCGTATAGGCAACGATCGAGGGGTGGTTATACAAATGGGCAAGGGTTAATTTGGCACTTTCCTCAAATAGCTCGGCACGGAGGGGGGATGCTTTTTGACGGATGCCGCGCTTGATGCCGATCGTGGGCAGGGCGGTATCGCGCAAGAAGGAATATTCACCCGAATTCACGAGATCCTGCACAACGAGCATACCGAGGCGGTCGCAGTCGTAATAGAAGGTCTCGGGCTCTGTTTTGATATGCTTGCGGATCATATTGAAGCCCAGTTCCTTGAGCGTTTTGATATCGTGGGTGTAGCCATCCTCGGAGGCAGGGGTGAAAATGCCGTCGGGATAATAGCCCTGATCAAGCACGCCGTGCAGGAAAATGGGCTTGCCGTTTAACAAAAAGCAGGGTGTTTTGCCGTATACGCCCGTTTGGAAGGAGCGCAGGGCAAAATAGCTTTTTACGGTATCCACGCCGTCGGTCAGGGTGAAGTGATAGAGATACGGGTCATCGGGCGACCAGAGATGACGGTCCTCGGGGGTGAAGGTCAGGCTGTCGCCGCTATAGGAATAGCGCTTGCCGTTGGCAAGGATCAGGCATTTGTCCGCTCTGCCGCCTTTGGTCGTTACGGTGACTGCGGTGTCGCTGGGTGTGACCGTAAGGGAAGTGATGGGATTTTCGGGGGTGATTTCCAGCCATACGCTCTGCCAGATGCCCGAGATCGGGGTGTACCACATACCGCCCCGTTTCTCTCGCTGTTTGCCGTAGGGAAAGAGGGGTGAGGTCTCGTCGGATACGGTTACAGAGAGGGTATTGCTTTCTCTAAGATGCTCGGTGATCTCGTATGAGAAGGGAAGATAGCCGCCGATATGCGTGCCGAGCATCGTTTCGTTGAGCGAGACGGTAGCGATGCAATCGACTGCGCCGAAATGCAGAAAGACACGGTCACACGGCGCGCGTTCGGGGGCGGGGAAGGTTTTACTATAGACAAAGCTTTCCTCTTCCTTGAGGGTCTTTTCGATTCCTGACAGCTGAGATTCGGGCGGGAAGGGAACCCTGATCTCGCCAAGTGCAGTTTCTCTGCCGTTACGGGAGATATGTGTAAGCGACCAGCTTTGGTTTAAAAGGGTGATGGCGTCGCGCTGCATTTGCGGTCTTGGATGGCTTTGCCACGCGTCTTCACGTGCAAAAGGGGTGGTGAGTCGGGTGTGGCGCTCTTTTTTGCATAAGCGTTTGCCGATGAGTATAAGCGAGAGAAGGGCGGCAACGGCAAAGGCGGCTAAAAAGATGTTGGCATTGGGAATAAAGGAGGTCGTTCCGTCGTTATTTTGGACGGTTTCGGCGTTTTGAAGGACGGCGGCGCCGATCATAGGCCCGATAATGCCCGGGATCAATACCTGAAAGACGATGCGCACGCCCTGCAGCATTCCCGCTTTTCCCTTGGGAATGAGGTCACGGATCTTAGCACCGAAGACGGCACTGCCCGAAAGAAAGCCGCACATCATCAGCAAAGAGCCGATAAAGACCGGCAGTGTCTTAGAAAAGAAAATGAGGATCAGATACCCGAGCAGCAGGGAAAAAAGGGAAAACGCCGACGAGAAGGCAAAGCCCTTTTTGTCATAGACGCGTCCCCACAGTGCGGTCACGACAGAAGCTATGATAATGGCAGGTGCCATCACAAAGACATAATTCGTCATTTTAAGCGATACCTCGTAATAGAGAATGAGGTAGGGCATAAAGATCTGAATCGAGATATTGAAAAGGGCAAACAGCAAAAGATAGAGGTAAAGCGCGGAATTTTGTCTGACGGTTTTGGGCATAAAGCCGTAGACAATGCTTTGCAGGTAGGGGGTATCGCTTTTTTCAAGCTTTGGCTCTTCGATCAGGAAAAAGCCGAGAATGCCTACGGCAAGTGTCAGTACGCCGATGATCGAAAAAATGTAGGTCC
>JAFTKF010000181.1 GCA_017453405.1 Clostridia bacterium | reverse complement strand
GGAAAGACCGTTGCGGCAATGGACTGTCTTGTTCCCGGCATCGGTGAGATCATCGGCGGTTCTCAGAGAGAGGACGATTATAACAAGCTCGCCACCCGTATTGAAGAGCTCGGTCTTGATAAAGAAAGCTATGACTTCTATCTCGATCTTCGCAAATATGGCTCTGCCCGTCATGCCGGTTTCGGACTCGGCTTTGAACGTTGCGTTATGTATCTTACAGGCGTCTCCAACATTCGTGATGTAACACCCTTCCCCAGAACCGTCAACAATTGCGAGTTATAATATGAGCCGCTACGTTATCATTAACTCAAAAAAAGCACCCAAGCAAATCAACATTCCCAACGCCCCTGTTCAGCAAACCGAATATGCAGGACACGCCTTGACAATGATTCAGGACATATGCGCCAAAGATTCCTCTGCCGAGATTCACATTTACGGAGGAGACGGCAGTATTTTCGAAGCAGTCAATGCCGTTATGGCAAGCGGTCACGCCCAAACTGCCACAGTCGTCATTCATCCTTTCGGAACAGGAAACGACTTCGCTCGAAATTTCAAAGATTGCAGTAACGCAAAAAATCTGACAATTGATCTCATCAAATTCAACACGCAATACGCCGCAAACGAGATCAACCTCGGCTTTGACTGCGATGTCGTCGCCAATACACAACGCGTTAAGAAGTGCAAGCTTTTTAAAGGCAGCTTTGCCTATATGATCGCAATTTTAATGACCTTGTTCAAAAAAATGGGGCGAGATTTCGATATCACCGTGACCGACATCAATGGCAACACATCTACTTTGCAAAGCAAACTACTTCTCTGTTTAATTGCAAACGGCGGTTTCTACGGTGGCGGCTTCCACTGTGCTCCTCGTGCTTCCCTGACGGACGGATACCTTGAAATGCTCACGGTTAAAAAGATATCGCGACTGAAGTTTCTTTTCTTCTTTCTCGGCTTCCGAAAAGGAAAGCACATCCGCCCCGACGGTACGATTCCTGCCAAATACGCAAAGATTCTGACCTATCAAAGGGTCAAGAACGTAACGATTCGCAACGCAGGCGATGTTTGTGCCGACGGAGAGCTTTTTCAATTCGACACCCTTACCGTATCGATAGAAGAAAACGCTTTTCGAATTTCGGTTGAACCCAAATCTCCATAATCAAAAACGGTGAAGACTTCAACTCTTCACCGTTTTTCATATTCAGTTAGCTAAAATATCCAGCGCATTTTCCTCAAAATAGGAAAGAAGAGCCCTCGGAAGTTTTTTGGATGCCAGAATCAAATCCGTGTAGGTGCGCTCGCTTATATCATGCGCATCACTGCCAATCAGATGAATCGCTCCATTTTTGCAAAACGAACGCATACGGCGCTTCTCGCCAAAAGAACCGCGAACCAGCGATTCTGCATTAATTTGTGCAAGAAAGCCCATATCAAGAAGCCTTTCCGCTTTTTCTTTGCCGTAACGGTCTACGTGCGCAAGAATAACCGTTAACGAGAAACGCGACTCAATTTCATACAGCATATCAAACATCCAGCTTTGCCAATGATCAAACATCGGCATTTCAATTAATATCGCATTCGTTCCTTCGATGGTCAGTTGTTTCAGATCGTGGGACAACAGCTTGTGTCCAAGTGCGACTTCAGCGCCGCAAATGATATCAATGCCAATGCTACTGTTTTCCGCAATGTAGTTCCTCAATTCCGTGATAGCAGTCGATCTTCGTTCTAAAAAAGAATGTAAAGAGTCCTTGTGAGAATAAAAATGGGGTGTTGCCACGATTTTGGTAACACCCGCTTTTTTCGCTGCATTCAGCATTTGAATCGAAATATCGAGTGACGCCGCACCGTGATCTACATTCGGCAAAATATGTGAATGAAAATCAACCATGAACGCTCACTCCCAATCAATCGATTTCTTCATTCATCAATTCGATATCATCGGGTGAATCACCGTACGAATCCTGATAATAACGGTATTTATGCCCCTTTACCGAATTCGATGATTTGGCAAAATCCACACCGTTCAAAAGGGCGCAAAGAACTTTACCGCCACCCTGTTCAATTTCCGTCTTAGCCTTTTTGGCCATGTCGTTTCTGGTAACGCCACTACGGCAGACAATCACAGCACCCAAAGTTTTCTTGGCAATGATTGCCGCATCGGTAACGATACAAGCAGGAGGCGCATCGATAAAGACATAATCGAACTTCTCTTCCAGAAGCTTCAGCAAATGATTGAATTTAGAAGAAAGGATCAGCTCCGTCGGATTGGGCGGAAGCTTTCCGGAGGGCATCACATAAAGCCCATCAACACCCTTGTACGCCACGATAGCTTTATCAATATCACAAAAATTCCCGAGATAATCCGAAAGACCGGGAGACACCGGCACTTTAAAAACACGGTGAAGCTTGGGCTTTCTCATATCGGCATCAATCACAAGCACCTTCGCTCCCATCTCAGCAAACGACTGTGCAATATTGGAACAGTTCAAAGTTTTTCCATCAGCCGATTCAGGTGAGGTGAAACAAATCTGCTTCGGAAGATCTTCGTGAACAGACAAGATAGAAAGAAGATTGGTTCGTGTCGATTTATACGCTTCACGAAGCGCAAAAGGAGAATTACGGTCCACCAGGAAATACCGTCTGACCGAATTCTTATCTGATTTTGTATTTCGTTTGGAAGAAGTCATCGTCAACACGCTCACTTTCCTTCAGACTTTGTCTTTTTTTCAACAGACAGCGATTCCAATAACGGAATAGCGCCAATTACGGGAAGATCAAGTACTGCGGCAAGATCATCCTCGGTCGTGATTTTATCATTATAAATATCCACAACCAAAAACAGTGCATATGACAAAACAAATGCCACCATCGTCGCCAAAAGCACATTTTTAATCATCGAAGGCGAATACGGAGCAAGCGGTGCTTTGGCTTCATTGATCAATGTAAGCTCCGCAAGATCGGTATTGCAATATGCCGCTGCATCACGAATCGTATTGGCAATAATCGCCGCATTTTCAGCATTGGTGCTGAATGCAGTGATATACAAAATAATACTACCCTGATCGAAGGAAACCGTAACGATTTCCCGCAAATACTCGGGCGTATACAACGGATCATCAATCATTTCCGAAGCCGTCTTCAACGTATCATCCGATAAAACGCTCGTTGCATAGGTACTGAGGATATTGATCGTTGTTGTCAGATTTCCCTGTGCGGTGGAATTCATATCACTGATCATAATTCTTGCTGTTGTTGTAGCACTGTAAACCGGGGTAATAAAATAGGTTGTGTACAAAGCAACCAGAATAGCCACCAGAACGGTAATGATTATGATCCACCAAAGATGCTTTACAAGCGTCTTTAATAATAATTTAATACTGATCTCTACATCCATACATTCTCTCCATTGTTTTGTTGAAAGTTGAAATATTAAAACTAAGTGGTATTATAACACAAAATAAACCGTTTGTAAATACTTTTTGCGTTTTTTCCTGATAATTATTCATAATTAATGATACTTTCGAAAAGAAATTCACATACTATGATCATCAATTTCAAAAGGAGATCCCGTATATGAACTGTTACCAAACCATTCAGATCACCGATATTCGCGCCTGTCAGCTTCTTGATTCACGCGGCATTCCAACCGTTTCGGTTAATGTCATTCTTTCAGACGGAAGTATCGGAGAAGCATCCGTTCCGTCAGGAGCCTCTACCGGTAAGTATGAAGCGTATGAAAAAAGAGATTCAGGCGATTCCTATCACGGAAAAAGCGTTCAAAGCGCAATCGAATCCATTCACAGCGAAATCAAACCATTCCTTCTGGAAAGGTCGCCGAAATCGCTCTCTGATTTAGATACCTTGCTTTGCAAGTTAGATGGAACATCCAATAAAAAACGATTGGGCGCCAATGCTATTCTCGCAACATCACTCGCCTTTGCCAAAGCGATGGCGTCGCACTACCGAATGCCATTTTTTCGATATCTAGGCGGCATTCAAGGCAATCTGATGCCTGTTCCGCTGATGAATATTATCAATGGCGGCGCACACGCAAATAATACACTGGATATTCAGGAATTTATGATCGTACCTCAAGGCGCACACACATTTTCACAAGCCATCCGCATGGGATGTGAAACCTATCAAACATTAAAACAACTGCTGAATGACCGTCATACATCCACCTCCGTAGGTGATGAGGGTGGATT
>JAFTKF010000180.1 GCA_017453405.1 Clostridia bacterium | reverse complement strand
CTGCGGCGAGGAATCTCCACGTGTTTTATAAGTCAAATCAGCCATACATACCTCCGCATTGGTGATGAATATAGTATAGCATTTTGAAAAAGAAGTGTCCAGGGGAGGATTTGGTGCAATTGGAGTGACGGATGGTAGAAGGGGATGCATATTCGGTGCGAATGTGTGTCCGAAACAAGTTACTGCCGAAAAAACAAAATGCGCCGTTTTCAAACGCTGTCGAGGGGTGTGAGCGTTTGAAAACGGCTGATTTGCGAAAAAGGGGGGCTTGAGAAACTTTTTGAAAAAAGTTTCTCAAACTCTTCAAAAACTTTTGGAATGGGTGACAGAGGTATTGTGTCTGCAAAACTTTTGAAATGTGGTAGCGTTGTTGGGTTTGTAATTTATTGATTGTTGTATGTGAAAAGTTTGTTTTTGTCATACTTGTTAAAAACACAAGCATATTTTTGGTTAAAAGGAGAAAAAACAAAAGGATTTTTGGGAATTCCTTGACAAGAGAGGAAAAAACGCTATAATTTCCATAACTGTGTTACGATTATGCGGACACCGATAGGAACGATGAGAAACTTTTGGAGGATTTTTACAATGCAATGGCAAAACGATAGAATGTTTCCCGCTTTTGAATACGACGGAAGGGTGTTGGATGCGGTGGAGTCGCCGTCTATGACGCGCGACGAATTGGTTGCTTTTTCCTCCCTTCAGGGAATTGTCAACCGTAGCGGCGTGCGTATTTTGTTGCTGGATATGATGTGCGATCAGGGTGGTGACACGTGGCCGCGGACGATGGGGCTTTCTTACCGTCGCACCTATTACTATTCCGTGATGCAGAAATATGCGTCCGTTGCTGACGGTGTGGTGCTTTACAGCGAACAGCATAGCAAGCATTACATCAATCTCGCCTGCTCGGCGGCGTCGACGATGAATGCGATTCCGATGACCCGTCCGGTTTATGAAGCTCTGCGGATGCACGGTGTTACGCTCAGAATTTTAGAGGATCTGACCGCGCTTACCATGGAAACGCCGCGCGAGATCTATACCTATCTTTATGAGCGCTATTGGCACAAGAACACGCACCATATCATCGTTTCCCAGAATCCCGATGAGGTCTTTCACATTCGCGATCTGATCGCGGCGGTGGGTTGCGCGGTGGTCTTTCTTGAAAACCGTAATGAGGATGACAGAAATGTCTATCGCCGTTTTCTTGCGGATATGACCCCGGGACAGTCGGTGGCGATCGGTTGGTATACCGAAGAGCGTTCGGGCATTACGGCGACTACCGAGTACGGGCTTTCCACCGTTCCCGGTGATCTTTACTGCAATTTCACGGTCTACGCGCAAAATAAGCCGATCACCCTTCGCCCCGAAGGGGAAGTGAAGCCCCTTGAAAACAAGATGTATGTCGCTCTCTTTGTGTCGGATGGCGATAATATTCAGTATATTCAGCGCTATATGCGCAAATATTGGGAACAGCAGGAAAAGAGCCGCGGTAAGGCGTGCATCAACTGGACGATCTCCCCCGCGCTTTGCGAGGTCGCGCCCGATATGCTGAACTATTATTACGCACATTCGACCGACAAGGACTGCTTTGTGTCCGGTCCTTCCGGTTTCGGCTATGCGATGCCTGTCAACACCCTGCAGGAAGAGATCGATGCCAAGAACTATGTTCGTGACGATGCGCTGTTTGCCGAATATGTCAAGCTATCCAACCGCTATTTCGAAAAATCGGGACTTCGTGCGGTGACGGTATGGGATAATCTGACCGAGAATCAAAGACGGATCTATGCCGAACACGCGCCCTATCTCTACGGTCTTACGGTACAGCTGTTTACCGACGACCGCGAGAGTATTTCCTCTCGTGCCGAAAACGGTATGCCGATCAAGCAGTTGACCCCTTGCTATTCGACGACAGTCGAGCATTTATCCAAGGTCCTGCACCGCGAATATCACGCGTGGGATCAGACTGCGCCGAAGTTTGTGGCGGCACAGTATTCGGTCTGGGGTGAGCTGACGCCCGACCGTGTTGCCGAGCTGGAAGCGACACTGAAAGCGCTGAGCGGTGACCGCGTGGAATTTGTCCGTGCCGACAGCTTTTTCCAAATGATGCGTATGCAATAACCGAATCCGCACATCTTGTTCACGATGTGCGGATCGTTACTTTTTTCTTCCTGTTTTTATGGATTTTGATAAAAATCATCAAAGTTTGAAAAAACTATTGAAAAAAAGGATTTTTTGTGGTAGGATAAAATATAAAAAGCGAATATCACGCATAGTTACTATGCACAAGGAGGCTTTCTTGACTAACGAGCAGCTTGTGGCTTTAAAAGAAAAAGCCAAGAAAAACAGACTTCTCTCTTTGGAGGGAATTTATGCCGCTAAGAGCGGTCATCCCGGTGGATCTTTGTCGATTGCAGAGATCGTCACCTATTTATATTTTGCCGAAATGAATGTTTCGGCGGACAACCCCACCGATCCTTGCCGTGACCGTTTTGTGCTTTCCAAGGGTCACGCCGCCCCTGCTTTATATGCCGCCCTTGCGCAAAAGGGCTTTTTCCCCGAAGAGGAAATGAAGACACTTCGCCGTGTCGGTTCGATGCTGCAGGGTCATCCTGCCTCGCTGAAGACCCCCGGTGTGGATATGTCGACCGGCTCGCTCGGTCAGGGTCTTTCCACCGCTTGCGGTATGGCAATTGCCGCCAAGGGGAACTATAACGTATTCGCCATCGTGGGTGACGGCGAATTGCAGGAAGGACAGATCTGGGAGGCTGTGATGCTTTCTAACCATCTGAAGCTTTCGAATCTTTATGTTTTTGTGGATTACAACAAGGTACAGCTTTCGGGTCCCACCGATGAGATCAGCGAAGTGCTCGATCTTGTGAAAAAGTTTGAAGCATTCGGTTGGAATACCGAAGAGATCGACGGTCACGATTTTGAAGCGATCGAGGGTGCTATGACCTCTGCCAAGGCGAAGGTCGGTCCGACAGCGATCATTTGTCACACCGTCAAGGGCAAGGGTGTTTCCTTTATGGAAGGCAGTGCAAAGTGGCACGGCAACGCGCCGAACGCTGAGCAATATGCCGCCGCTTGCGCAGAAATCGAAGCAAACTAAAGGGGGATCATACGATGGCTGATATTGCAACCAGAGAAGCTTACGGACGCGCGCTTGTTGAGCTTGGCAAAAAGCACGATTTCTATGTGTTGTCTGCCGACCTTGCCGATTCCGTTAAGGTAGAATATTTCAGAAAAGAATTTCCCGAGAGATATCTTGAATGCGGCATTGCCGAAGCCAATATGCTCGGCGTTGCGGCAGGTATTGCCTCCACGGGTACGCCCGCTGTGGCATCCTCCTATGCGATGTTTACCGCAGGCAGAGGCTATGAGCAGATCAGAAACTCGATTGCCTATTCCAATCTGCACGTGGTGATCGGTGCTTCCCATGCCGGTGTTTCTGTGGGCGAGGACGGTGCTTCCCACCAGTGCTGTGAGGACATTGCCCTGATGCGCGTGATTCCCAATATGACGGTGATCTCGCCCTGCGACGCGATCGAAGCCGCTCAGGCAACCGAGGCGGCACTGCTTAAAGTCACAGGTCCTGTCTATCTCCGTCTGTCCCGTCCCAATACCCCCGCGGTCAATCCCGAGGGCTATCAGTTTGAATTGGGCAAGGGCGTGGTGCTTGCCGACGGTAAGGATGTGACCATCGTGGCGACCGGTCTTATGGTCGCCAAGGCTCTGAAGGCAAGAGAAATCCTCAAAGAGAAGGGCATTGATGCCGCTGTGATCAACATTCACACCATTAAGCCCATCGATAGCGCGCTTATTGCCGAATATGCGAAGAAGACCGGCAACATCGTGACGGTTGAAGAGCATTCGGTGATCGGCGGTCTCGGCTCTGCGGTTGCGGAGGTCGTTTGCGAACAAGCGCCCTGCAAGCTGACAAGAGTGGGCATTCCGGACACCTTCGGTCTTTCGGGCTCGTCGGATGCCGTGCTTGACTATTTCGGTCTTACCCCCGAAGGCATTGCCGCAAAGGTGGAAGCCTCGTTATAACGCCAATCAGAAAATGAAAATACCCTTTCTGGACACAGTATCTGTTCCGAAAGGGTATTATTTTTTTGCGCTATTTTATTTTACAATATAGCCGACAGTACCTGCGAATGCGCAAGCGGCATTGGCTTCGTCGGTATCGATGTGCATAGCAAGTGCGAAGGTGGGGCTGACGCGGACAACGGTGTCACCGAATACGGTGCTTCTGCCGTTGGTATCGACCTTGACCGAAACGATCTCCTTGTCGGCAACGCCAAACTTTTCAGCATCTTCGGGGGTCATATGGATATGGCGCTTTGCCACGATCACGCCTTCGGTGAGCTCGACCGATGCGCCGTTCAGGGGGTTGACGAGCGTAACGCCGGGCGAGCCTGCGGTATCGCCGCTTTCGCGAACGGGTGCGGTAACGCCGAGTGTTCTGGTATCGGTCAGCGAGACTTCAACCTGGCTTGCCTTACGGGCAGGACCGAGGATCGAAACGCCGGTAATGGTTTTCTTAGGTCCGACAACATCCAGTCTTTCCGCGCAAGCGAACTGACCGGGTTGGCTGAGATCCTTTTTGTTGGTGAGGGTATAGCCTTCGCCAAACAGAATGTCGATATGCTCCTGAGACAGGTGGATGTGACGCGCAGAGGTTTCAACGATAAAAGTTTCCATGTTTTTACTCCTATAAATCTTTGGTATTCGGTCGGAAAACGACCATACTATCTTTTGTGATTACCAATAGTATATCATAAATTTTTGATAAAGTAAACAAGAACGGAGAAGTTTTTTATGAAAAATGGCGATTTTTTGAAGGAGACGACTTCTGAAAAATCATCTTCCGCGGCGGGAAGCGACAAGGACGGCACGGCAAAAGCGAAAACGATACGGTCGCTGAGCATCATCGGGCAGGTGGAGGGGCACACCTCGCTGAGCGAAGGGCAGAAGGGGACGAAATACGAGGAGGTGCTTCCTTCTCTTGTGGCGTTTGAGGAGGACGACGCGGTAGGCGGACTTCTGGTGCTTCTCAACACGGTGGGGGGCGATGTGGAGGCGGGTCTTTGTATGGCGGAAATGATCGCTTCGCTGAAAAAGCCGACGGTGTCTTTGGTGCTGGGCGGCGGACATTCGATCGGCGTTCCGCTTGCGGTGAGTGCCAGACGCTCCTTTATTGTGCCGAGCGCCACCCTGACACTGCATCCCGTCAGGATCAACGGCACGGTGATCGGGGCGGAGCAGACCTATCAGTATCTCGAGGGGGTACAAAACCACATCAACCGTTTTATTCTGACCCACTCTGCCATTGGAGAAGCGCGGCTTCGCGAGTTGATGACCGCCCCCGATAAGCTGTCCAGCGATATCGGCACGGTGCTTGACGGCTATGAGGCGGTTCGGGAGGGACTTCTCGGCGAGATCGGCGGTCTTCGTGAGGCAATGACGGCACTACGCACGATGATCGATGCCGAGTGAAGCATCGGAGCTTTTTTGTTTAAAAAAAGATATCTTTTTTATCTTTTTTACGGCGTTTTCTTGACATAAGAGAGAAAATACGCTATAATATATAAATAATATTATAGTATAATGGGTGTAGTGTCAAAAAATGGCAGATATACGCCGATCATACGGTGAAGGAGGGTATTTTTATGGATATTTTCAAAAAGCTTGAAGTGATACGGCGAGAGATCCTGATCTTTGCAGTCCTTTCGCTGATTCTGTTTCTTTTCGGGTTTGTAGCCCTTGCCATATTGCCTGCAGGTGTGTCGCGGACGGTCTTTTCTGCCGTATCCTTCGGCGCGTTTCTTGCGACCCTCGGTATGATCCGCCTTCGCGTATCGGCGTATAAGCATCTGTACAGTCAGCATATGCTGAAGCACAGTATGGAAACCGAGTTTGACGATGTGACCTATGACCCGAAAGCGGGGCTTCCTTCTGAGGTAATCGCCTCGACCGATATGATCATGATGGGAAACTGCTATGAATCTTCCGAATACCGAACGGGGCGATATCGCGGCACTTCCTTTGAGATGGCGGATGTTTGCCTGAAGAGTCACTTCAGGGAGGGAAGACGGCGCTCGGATATCACCTATTTTCAAGGGACTTGGATGGTATTTACCTTTGAGGGGCACTTTTGCGAAAGTTTGCAGGTCAAGGAAAAATCCTTTATGAACGCCCAGAAGCCGAAGGGCGAGCATCCCGAGCTTGACCGTGTTGCGGTGGGCAGTGACGAGCTTGCCCGTTTCTTCAAGGTATACGGGGAATCCGCCGCGCAGGCAGAGAGATTTTTATCTCCCGAATTGCAAAAGGCGATTCTTTCCCTCAATTACGAATTACCCGGTGATCTGATGTTTTATTTCTATCGGGATCGCTTACATATTGCCATTCACGGCAGGCATGCTCAATATGAGCCACCCCTTCTCGGGCGGCTCTACCGCGAAGAGGTAGAACGGGTACTGTTATCCGAG
>JAFTKF010000179.1 GCA_017453405.1 Clostridia bacterium | reverse complement strand
GCATAATGGCGTTGACAAAATCAACATTTTCAAATACGAGGTTACCCGCAAATTCAAGATAGCCGAATTCCCAGCTGTCTTCCGCATAGGAAGCCGAGTTGTCCTTGATCGTTGCGTTCTTGATGGTCAGCGTGCCGCCGTTTGCCATACGAATGGGTCCAACACCGTCGCCTGTTGCGGTGATCGTAGCGCCCTTGGCATCGATGATGAGGTTTTCAACAACAGCGTTTTCATCTACCCACGGCGTCGAGCCGTGCGCTGCTCCGGTTTCCCATTCAACATCCTGATCGAGCTGAACGAGCACGTTCTTTTCTTTGGCCGTATTGATGGTTTCGAGAACATCAGCAAGTGCGGCATTGTCGCCTGCTACCGTATAGGCAATGTCAACGAATTCAGCACCTGCATCATAGTCAGGACCGAAAGCATCGTTTTCGGCTGTGTACTGGGTTGCGAGAAGCTTGATTCCGAGGTTAATGGAAGGAGCGGAATCCTTTGCGGGATTGGCTTCGTTTCCGACCGTTGTGGGCATATAGACCACGAGGGTAACGATCGCAGCCTTGCCGGCATCCAGCGAGGAGGTTGCGGTATAGCCTTCGTTGATCTTTTTGCTATCGCCGATTGCGGCAATGGCATCTTCGCGGTTGGCAAAGGTGTGTTCGCCGTCTACAACGCCGAATTCGATGTAATCGGAAAGCGTGTATTTGCCACCGTTGATGTTGGTAGCGGGAGTTTCATTACCGTCAACATTGATGCCAAGCTGATATTTCAGCGCGAGAGTGCCTTCATTGGCAACCTTCAGGGTGATAACTTCAACGTGACCGGGTTCCCAGAGGGTGTCTTTCTTGAAAATGTTTGTTTGGTCGGTTACTTCGGTCCAGTCGTTGGTTTCGCTGTTCTGATAATACAGCTCAACATCGAGAGAGCCGGAGGTGATTACGTTGTTTGAAGACGTAACCGAGTCGGTGAACCACGCATAAGTCGTTCCCATCAGCGAACTGACACAGAGAAGCAGTGCCATAACGCTTGCGAGAAATGCGCGTTTGGTGAGGTTTTTGCTCATTTGCTTGTTCTCTCCTTAATGTAGTATTTTGATGCAAGCATCGCTAGATGATGTATCAATGCAAGTATATCAAAAAAGTTTGTAAAAATCAAGTAAAATTTTAAAAAAAGGTCATTTTTACAATATTTATCATCGGATTCATCCAAGCGTTGCCCTCCCGTTTATTCGGTTAGTGTAAGAGAGGATAGCGCGTTTGCGGTTTGGCTAAAAAGGCTTCGGCGAGTGTCAGGGTTTGGAACCAGTCGCGGAAGACAAGGGATTCTTCCGCGGTGTGCTCGTCGTAGTAGCCGATACTGAGATTGGCACCGCAGATGTCGCGGCAGAGAACGACGATATCGGTACGCGACGATCTGCCGGCATCGTGATAGCCCGTGACACGCTCGATAAAATCGGTGAAATCGCGGCCGACGGGAAGACTGTAGACCTTGTAATCGTCACGGTTGCGGCGATCGAACTGAAGCATATAGGAATGGCGGTTCAGCTCGTCAAACAGCACGGGGTAGGCATCTGCGATATGATGCGAGCCGATCTGTCCGTGCTCCTCGCCGTCAACGATCAGAAGACTGTGACCGCAGTCCTTCAAAAGCCACAGGATCGCACATCCCGCGCGGTCGTCAGCGCCGATGCCGCAAGCAGGATTCGCACTGCGGTACACACCGAAGCGCTCGGTGAAGCTTCCGTTGTACTCCCCCTCGCCATAATAGCTGTCCCAGACGGTGTCCGCGTGCGCAACGAGAAGCACGCGATCCTCTCGGCTTCCCGGGATATACACAAAATTGTTTTTGCCGCCGTCAAAATGAGAAATGGCGCCGGGCAGGGCGGCAAATGTCGCAAGAATCCCCTCGCTCGATGTCAGGGGAAAGGATAAAAACCGCTTGAGAACGGTCTTGGCATCAGATTTTTTCATAATAACCACCTTGGATTTCTTGAAAAGTCTACCTTTCTTTAGGAAGTATGGATGGTTTTGCGAAGCAAAGACACAAGATCGGTGTAAATTGGGGCGGCCTTGCGCGTGATTTTACCCTGATATTATCTGTCTTTTTTTATGAGATCCGATAGAAGAACACTGTCAAGATACTCTCCGATCATATCGTGGAGTTTTGTCCACATGGGAAGCGTGCGGCATTCACCGCGTTTGGGGCAAGGTTCAGCGCCGCATTCCAGGCAGGATACGGGTGCAAGGTCGCCTTCGGTCAGGCGAAGGATCTCGCCAACCTTATACTCCTCGGGTTTGCGCGTTAAACGGTAGCCGCCACCCTTACCCTGAACACCTTCAATGATATTGTTCTGTGTCAGCACGGGCAGGATGCGTTCCAGATATTTGAGCGAGATCCCTTGTCTTTCGGCTATTTTTTTCATAGCGATATAGTTGCCGTTCCCATTTTCCGCGAGGTCGAGCATGACGCGCAGGGCATATCTGCCTCTTGTTGATATGATCATGGTGTATTCTCCTTCAGATTTTGATTGATTTCTTCCGCATACCGTACCGCTTCCATAGCGTCCCCCGCATACTTATCAGCCCCAATAGCGTCTGCGTATTCCCGGTTTAGCACGGCACCGCCTACAATGATCTTGCACCACGGCGCTTCACGGCGAAGCTGCTTGATGGTTGTCTCCATTGCGGGAACGGTGGTCGTCATCAGCGCACTGAGCCCGACGATGGGCGCATGAAGGCGTACCGTTTCCTGCACGATCGTTTCGGGAGGTACGTCACGCCCGAGATCGGTTACGGGAAAACCGTAATTTTCGAGGATCAGCTTGACGATATTCTTCCCGATGTCGTGGATATCGCCCTTGACGGTAGCAAGTACGAACGCGCATTTG
>JAFTKF010000178.1 GCA_017453405.1 Clostridia bacterium | reverse complement strand
TATCGTTGCTGTATTGGAACAGCGTGTCGGACCGCTCGAAAAAGAAGCGGCGAAAGCCAAGACCTATCACGAGCTGTTCGCACGGAAAAAAGAACTGGATATCACGCTTGCTATCTACGATATCGATCATATCGCCACGCAGACCGAGGAGTTCGAACGCTCCTTCGTTATGGCAAAGCACGCCCTTGAAATGGCAAACGATACCCTTGCCTCTCTGGAATCACAAACGATGACGCTATATGAGAAGCAGGATGAAAATAAACAGAAGCTGCAGGATGCCACCGATAGCCTGACCGTCAAAAACAAAGAAAAAAGCACCGTTGCTACCGAGCATCTTCTTGCCGAAAAGGAATTGGAGCACGGCAAAAACGAGCTCTCGCGCTACGAAACCGAGCTGACTAAGGAAGAAGCACTCCTTGCACAGGCAAACACAGCCTTGGAACAGCTGAAGGAAACGCTTACCCTTGCCAAAGAGAAACAAAAACGCTTGACGAAGCGTACACTGCGGCATATGCCGAGCTGACCGAGCTTCGCACCGTGATCTCCGATCTGAACAAGGAATACACACAGACACAAACCGATAAAGCCGCGTGCGAAAAGCAGCTTGTGGACAACAAGATCCGTCTTTCCGCCCTTGAAAGCTCCCATTCTTCCCTGTCTGAGCGCCTTGCGGCTGTCGGAGAGGAACTGGATGCGGCAAAGGCAGTCCTTGCCCAAAGCGAAAAAAAGCTGGCAGACAGCGACAGTCAGCTGGAAAGCTACCGCCGCGAAGCTTCCGAAACGCAGGAAAGAAAACAAAAGCTTACCGAAGCGTGCGAAACACTGGAAAACGAAATCGAAGAACTGATCAATCAACGCAATGCCACCAAGGTGTCCATCACGTCCAAGCTGGAGCAAGCAGCTACCTTGCGCCGTATGGAAGACCATTTCGAAGGCTATCAGAAGAGTGTTCGTTACGTTCTTGATGCCGCCGCCCATAACAAGCTCTCCGGTATTTGCGGACCTGTGTCCAAGCTGATCAAGGTCGACGCAAAGTACAGCGTTGCCATCGAAACCGCTCTCGGCAGTAACATCCAGAATATCGTTACCGAGGACGAAAACGCCGCCAAGGCGGCAATTGCGGCACTGAAGCGCGACAATGTTGGCAGAGCAACCTTCTACCCGCTGAACGCCGTCCGCGCCGAAAAGCCCAAAATTGACCTTGACAAGGCTCAAAGCTTCCCGGGATATATCGGTATTGCCTCCGAGCTGATCTCCTACGATTCCCGTTACCGCGAGGTTATCGCCTCTATGCTTGGTCGCACCTTCATTTTTGACACCCTTGACCACGCCACCGCTATGGCTCGCCACTTCCACTATACCGTTCGGATCGTCACGCTCGACGGTCAGCAGATCAATGCGGGCGGTTCTTATACCGGCGGCGCTACCAAGCGCGATTCCGGCATTCTCTCACGCTCCCGCGAGATCGACAGCCTGACCCGTGAAGCCGAAGAGCTTCAGAACAAGGCAAAAGCGATCGACGAGACAGTCACTGCCAAAGAAGCCGAGCTTACTTCCCTGCACCAAAAGCTTGAAGATCTGAATGACAACTATATGATTCTCGCCGCGATGTACCGCGCCGAGGAGACCTCACGCTCGATGATCCTTTCTCAGGTGGAATCTCAGCGCGATACGGTGGAAACACTGGAAAGCTCTCTGACCCATATCCGTCAACAGGACGAATCCAGCGAAAAATTGGAAATCACACTCAAAGCCGAAATCGACGGTCTGATCACATCGATCGCGGCAATGGAAAAACGCCTTGAAGCACTTTCGCAGGAGATACAGGATGCTGAATGCCTGCTGGAGCAAAAGGGCGAGGAACGCAACGAAGGTATGCTTGCCATCACCGTAGCAGGCAAAGAACTGGAAGCCGCTCAGTTGGCGTATAATACCTGTGCCGCGACCATCGAAACGCACCGCGAAAACTGCCGTTCTCTTCAGAACGCCTGCGAGAGTTGCCGCAATGGTTTTATTACACTGCAAAACAATATTACCGCACTGAAGGAATCGGCAACCGCTCTCGACCGTGAGATCGAGGAACTGGAAGAAACGATCCGCACACTGCGCGCTGAATCGGCAGAGCTTGATACCGACCTGCGCGAGTTACACGAAAAAACCCGCCAGAAAACCGAAGAAAAGAATATCTACGCCATTCAGCACGCCAAATTGGAGGCAAAGCATACGGGGCTTCTGAACGAAAAGGACAAGCTGACCGCACGCCTTTGGGACGAATACGATCTCACCTACTCTGCCGCCCGTGAGCTGGATTATCCCCCCATTACGGCAGAAAACCGTGCCAAGAGCGTCACCGAACAAAACAAACTGCGCATCAAGATCCGTGACCTCGGTCCGGTAAATGTCAATGCGATCGAAGAATACGCGACGGTCAAGAGCGAATATGACACGATGTCGACTCAGATCGAGGACCTGAATAAGAGTAAAACCGAATACAGTGACATCGTCTCTCAGATGGAGCAGGAAATGTGTCAGCGCTTCAGTACGACATTCGATGAGATCAACAAGAACTTTATGACCGTATTCCGCGAGCTCTTCGGCGGCGGCTCTGCCAAACTGGAATTGACTGATCCGCAAAATGTTCTGACCAGCGGCATCGAGATCATCGTATCCCCTCCCGGAAAAGTGATCAAGAACCTTAAATCACTTTCGGGCGGTGAGCAGGTCTTTGTCGCAATTGCCATTCTCTTTGCGATCTTCAAGATCAATCCGCCTCCCTTCTGCCTGCTTGACGAGATTGAATCGGCACTTGACGAAGTCAACGTGTCCCGATTTGCCAACTACGCCAAGAACATCTGCACCAATACGCAGTTCATCGTTATCTCGCACAGACGCGGTACGATGGAAGCGGCAAGTGCGCTGTACGGCGTTACGATGCAGGAGCGCGGCGTATCCAAACTGCTTTCGATCAATGTTTCGGAAGTCGAAAAACAAATCGGTATCAAAGCCGAATGACCCACCAATCCAACGGTAAAGGAGATATCCTATGGGATTTTTTGAAAAACTGAAAAACGGTCTGTTTAAAAGCCGTAATTCCTTCTTCGGCAAGATCAAATCGCTCTTTACGCGCGGTGTCGACGAAGATACCCTTGAAGAGCTTGAAGAAATGCTGATCTGCGCCGATGTCGGCTACGAAGCAACCGAAGCGATCCTTGACAAGCTTCGTGACTACACCAAAGAAAACAAGATCAAGGATCCCGACGAAGCCATTGCCGCACTCAAGACGATTTTGCTTGATATGCTCGGCGAAACCAAACCGCTGAAGCTGGATACCACGCCGTCGGTCATTCTGGTGATCGGCGTCAACGGCGTCGGTAAAACAACGAGCATTGCCAAAATTGCCAATGTCCTGAAGCGAGAGGGCAAACGCGTGATGCTTGCGGCGGCTGACACCTTCCGCGCAGGCGCGATCGATCAGCTCGGTGTCTGGGCTGACCGCGTCGGTGTCGAGATCATCCGTCAGCACGAAGGCTCCGATCCTGCCGCCGTTGTATACGATGCCGTGCAAGCGGCAAAGAAGCGCGGCAGTGATGTTCTGATCGTCGATACGGCGGGAAGACTTCACAATAAGAAAAATCTGATGAACGAGCTCGCCAAGATCAACCGCGTGATCGACCGTGAATTGCCCGAAGCCGCGCGAGAGACCCTTCTCGTTCTGGATTCCACCACGGGACAAAATGCCGTCAATCAGGCGGTCGAATTCAAAAACGCCGCTACCATCACAGGACTGGTCCTCACCAAGCTTGACGGAACTGCCAAGGGCGGTATCATCTTCTCGATCAAGGAGAAGCTCAACATCCCCGTTCGCTATGTCGGCGTCGGTGAAGCCGTTGACGATCTTCAGCCCTTCGACCCCGTCGATTATGTAAACGCCCTTCTCGATTAACTATATTGTGAAATACAGTAGTTACTGAACCCAAAGATTGAGATCATACTATGAAATTTGTACTTGCCTCGAATAACAGACATAAGATCGAAGAGATCAAAAGCATTCTTCAAAAGAACGCCTGTGAGGTTGAGATCCTGTCGCTAGCCGATATCGGCTACACCGACGAGATCGTCGAAGACGGCACAAGCTTTGAAGAAAACGCGCTCATTAAAGCCAAAACCGTCGCATCCCTCGGATACATCGGCATCGCCGACGACTCAGGACTTTGCGTGGATGCGCTGAACGGCGCACCCGGTATCTACTCGGCACGCTACGCAGGCGAGCCCTGTGACCACAACGCCAACAACGAAAAACTCCTGAAGGCACTTGACGGCAAAGAAGACAAGGAACGCTCTGCCGCATTCGTATCGGTGATTGCCTGCGCACATCCCAACGGTGACTTCTTCACGGTTCGCGGAGAATGTCACGGTAAGATCCTCACCTCCCGTCAGGGTGAGGGAGGATTCGGATACGACCCTCTCTTTCTCCCCGACGGATACACCGTTACCTTTGCCGAGCTCTCCTTTGATGAAAAGAATACGATCAGTCACCGCGCAAAAGCACTTGCCGCTTTTGCGAAAGCCCTTCCCCCGTTTATCAGACAGCATTCTTGAAAGGATACAGTATGACAAGTAAACAACGTGCCTATTTGAAAAAGCTGGCATCTAACCTCGATACGATCTTTCAGATCGGTAAGGGTGATATCAGCGATAATATGGTAGAACAGATCGGTAACGCTCTTGAAGCAAGAGAACTGATCAAGCTCCGCGTGCTGGATAACAGCGCCTACTCCGCAAGAGAGGCAGCCGAGGAGATCGCCGCACGCACCGATTCGGAAGTTGTCATTGTGATCGGCACGCGCTTTGTGCTGTATCGCGTTTCCGAAAAGCACCACAAGATTGACCTGAAGGCAATCAAATGATGCCGCGTATCGGAATCTACGGCGGCAGCTTTTCCCCGCCCCACTACGGTCATGTAGAAGCTGTACAAAGCTTCTATTCTTCTATGATGCTTGACAAGGTACTCGTGATTCCCACCTTTATCGCGCCGCACAAGCAAAACCTTGCCACCGTTTCCTCCGAACATCGCCTGGCGATGACGCGCCTTGCCTTTCAGCATCTTCCCTATGTCACCGTATCAGATTATGAGATCACAAAAAAAGATGTCTCTTACACCGCACACACTCTCGCGCATTTCGCCAATGATGGCAAGCTGTTTTTCCTTTGCGGAAGCGATATGTTTCTCTCCATGGACACGTGGTATCGCCCCGATATCATTTTCCAAAATGCGGCAATCGTGCTCGCAAGCCGCGACGCCGCGCTCGATCAAGCGTGTCTTTTGAAAAAAGCAATCTACGAAGACCGCTATTCTGCCGAGATCCACATCCTTGAAAACAGCGTCAGAAAGCTTTCCTCTACCGAGATCAGAGCAGCGATCAGGCGTCGGGAGGATGTATCAGGCAATCTGCCCCAAGCGGTCATCGACTATATGAAAGCGTGGCATTTATATGAATAAATACCAATCCTTGGCGTGTTCGCTTGCCTTGAGAATGGATGCCGACCGCCTCGCGCACACCGTCAATGTTGCCCAAGAAGCAAGCAGCCTCGGCAAACACTTCGACCTATCGGAATATGACTGCGAGCGGCTCTATCTCGCAGGGCTTCTTCACGATATCACCAAAGCACTTTCGACGGATGAACAGATCCGATTAGCGCAAACCCTGTCGATTCCCCTCACCGAAGACGATCTCGCCTCGCCCCCCGTACTGCACGCCATCACGGGCGCCGCTCTGGCAGCGCAAGAGTATCCCACGCTGATTGATCCGGAGATCCTTTCAGCCATTCGCGCGCACACAACGGGCAAACGCGATATGACCCTCTTTGAAAAGCTTATCTACCTTGCCGATTATATCGAAAAGGGGCGCCGTCATACCGTTTGCGTCAAGCGAAGAGAAGCATTTTACGAAGATCTTGCCACAACCCGTGATCGCATAGGGACACTCAACCGTCACCTTCTTGCCATTGCCAATGATACCGCACAGCATATCGCCCAAACCAACCGACCGCTTCACCCTATGACCCAAGAACTCATTCGGTCTTTGCAAAAAGAACTGAATCAATAGAAAACAGAAAGGAATACCTAATGGAAGAACTCTTTACTCCATACGACTTATCAAACGCCGAACCGCTTGAGCTCGCCAAAGCAGCAGTATCGATTCTTGATAAGAAAAAAGCCAACAATATCAAGCTTCTTCGCGTTGCCGACAACACCGTTCTCACCGACTATTTCGTGATCGTAACGGCAAATTCCAACACACAGATGAAAAGCTTTGCCGACGAGCTCGACTACCAGTTGGGCAGATGCGGCGTAGAACCGAAAAGCATCGAAGGCGAAAAGGAATCCAAGTGGATGCTCCTCGATTACTATTCGGTCATCGTACACGTCTTCACCCGCGATGCCCGCGACTTTTACAAGCTGGAAAAGCTTTGGGCTGATGCCGAAGAAATCAATATTGACGATCTTCTGATCGACTGATACCAAGACAAGACGCCTCCCGCCGAAGCCGTCTTGCCCATAAATCACCCTCGGCGGAGATAGGATGCCAAAATGAGATACGAATACAAAACAATTGATAAGAAATGGCAAAAGAGATGGGAGGACGCTCACGCCTTTGAAGCCAAAACCGACACCACAAAGCCCAAATACTTTACGCTGGTAGAATTCCCCTACCCCTCGGGACAAGGTCTTCATATCGGTCACCCCCGTCCCTACACCGCAATGGACATCGTTTCCAGAAAGAAGCGTATGCAGGGCTACAACGTACTCTTCCCTCTCGGCTGGGATGCGTTCGGTCTGCCCACCGAAAACTATGCGATCAAGCACAAGATCCACCCTGCCGTTGTCACCGAAAAGAACATCGCACACTTTACCGAACAGATCAAGGCACTCGGTCTTTCCTTTGACTGGTCGAGAGAGATCAACACCTCCGACCCCGCTTACTATAAGTGGACACAGTGGATCTTCATTCAGCTCTTCAAGCACGGGCTCGCTTATAAGAAAGAAATG
>JAFTKF010000177.1 GCA_017453405.1 Clostridia bacterium | reverse complement strand
TATCTCTTTTTCGGGCATTTTGGATATGAAAAAGCCGTTTTTCCCAAAAGTTCCTCTACGGCAGATTACCAAATTTTTTACATAAATTGACAAAACCTACAAAATATTTCAAGTAAAAATCAGATACGAGTGAACTATGACCCCGTTTATCCGAATTTTCTTCATATTGTTATATTGTTCGTGTGGCGAATAATATATTGTTCGTATGGCGAACAATTCATTTTTTAAGAATCGCATCCGGACAAACACTTAAGGCTAAAAGCGTCAGAAGGACTTCTGCTATCACTGACATCAACCGCAAGCTTGAAGAAAAATCACCGCCTTATCGTCAGTCAGGATCACCGATTTAACCGGCGGCTCGCACTACCCCTATCGGGTGCTATTCCTGCCCACCCCCTGAAAGGGGCATCGAATGATACGATAACATCACACGCCCTGCCACCCGTTTGCGGATCGTTACTCAAAGGCTCGCCCTCTTGTCGCCGCTCCGCTCATTTCCCACGCCCGCAGAACCGAGGGGATTTACACGACCAATAAAAAAACGTGAAAGTCGTTTTGCTTTCACGTTTTTTGTTTTATTTATAAGATCGATGCGAAGTCCTTGCGATCCATACCGCTTTTTTCCGAGGCAATCTTGATCGCTTGCTTGACGCCTGCCACCGACATATTGAGTTTTTCCGCGATTTCGGCATTGCTGAGACCGAAGGCGGCGAGCTTGGCGACCTCGCGCTCCTTTTGCGACAGCGTGGTGATGACGCGTCTGCCAATGACGCCGTTCGACAGCTTCGACCAGCCGTCGTGATAGACCCTGTACAAACGGTTGACCTTCTCCCACGCTTCGGGATCGACGGCGTTCAGACGCCTTTCCAGAAGCGAACCGAGCGTTCTGCCGTATTCGGCAAGCAAGCCGTAAAAGCCGTCCGCCAGTGCTAACGGGATCGCGCGGTCAAGATGGCGGATCGCCTGATCGTCCCTGTCACAGCTATGATAGATGGCGGCGCAGGTCATACGGAGATACAATTCGGCAAGGATGGTTTCATCCGCCACCGCCTGCGAGATCATCGGCTCAACCGTAAAGGGAATCATCGCCATCAGTGAAAGACCCTGCACGCCACTCAGTGTCAGTTCCTTGGTTGCCACGGCATACCCCGTCGCATACAGATATTTGGCATAATAGACCTTGGCGGCAGGCAAGGCGTCTTTATGTAGCGGTTCAAAGTTACCGATCTTGAACCACTCGGGGAAGTTCTGCACATCATACAGCATACTGTCTACCGCTGTGATCGACATCGAAATGATATCGCGGTCACGGTCGTCCTTGGCGGGGGCTTCTGCCAGATGGAGCTTCGCGCGGCGCCACATCGCAAGGTCGCCCTTCCAGATGGCACAAAGGGCAAGCAGCATACCTGCCGACAGGATCGCGTAAAAGCCCGAATGCTTGTCGAGCAAGTAGTTCGCAAAGTCATACACCTTGTCGATCTCGCCTCGCGAATACGCAACCTCTGCCCGAAACAGCACCTCTGCCTCGTGATTGTAAAGAAGTCCCTTGGCAACCTCGTCAGCCGTTCCGGGAACGCGGTAGAGATCGCTCATATATAAAAAGGGAGTTTTGCGCGGCAAGGGCATATCGTCGCTTGGCTGACTCTCTCTGCCTGCCTTCGTGCGCCCGTCGATCGGACGGGTGGCATTTTGCGGGATCATCCAATCTCTGCCATACCGTATCACGCCTTCGATCTTGCCGTCGGCGCAAAGCTTTTGCACGCGGCGTGTGGAGATTCCCCACATTGCTGCCGCCTCATCAATTTTAATATACCTGCTGAGCTTTTCCTGAAGCTGTTCCATATACATCCTTCTTCCCTGCACGGCTGTCACAACATCCGCTTATATCACAGAGAAAAGCGGTATTGTTCGCCTGACGAACTATATTATATACCCCTTTCCGCGATTTGTCAAGCGTTCCGCCTGCGGCTTCCTTCAAAAAAGCTTCGTCAAGAACGCGCTCGCTTTCAGTCGGAAAGCCCCAATATCTCGTCTGCAATGGGGGTTTCCACAAGCTCGACCATACGGCGGCGCAAGGACCTTGCCCCGAAACGCTCGGCTTCCTTTTCGTCGATCAGTAACGCCACCGTATCCTCCCCGAAGCTGCGCTCGATCCCCACCTCTGAAAGACGGTGCGAAAGCTCCAAAAGCATCCGCCGCGCAATTTTTTCAAGGCTTTCGCGCGACAGTGGCGCAAAGAAAACCGTCGCATCCAGACGGTTTAAGAATTCCGCACGGAAATACTTCGATACCGCACCGAGAACGCTTTCGCGATCGACCGTAGCGGCATCGCCACCAAACCCCACCCGAGCACGGCGAAACAACTCCGCGCCGATGTTGGAGGTGAAAATAATCACCGTATTGGAAAAATCCACCGTCACGCCCTGCGCATCCGACAGCCGCCCTTCCTCCAAGATCTGCAAAAACAAATGGAGAATATCGGGGTGCGCCTTCTCGACCTCGTCAAATAACAGCACCGCATAGGGCATTCGTCTGACACGCTCGGTCAATTGCCCCGCTTCCTCGTGCCCAACATAGCCGGGCGGCGAGCCGATCAGCTTGGAGACCGCGTGCTTTTCCATATATTCCGACATATCAAACGCAATCAAGGCATCCCGCCGCGCATAGATCGCTTCGGCAAGCGCCCCCGACAGCGCCGTCTTGCCCACACCGGTCGGGCCTAAAAACAAAAAACTGCCGATCGGGCGCCTCTTTTCCTTGATGCCGCTCCCTGCGCGGCGGAGCGCCTTTGCCACAGCCGCCACCGCCTCAGGCTGACCCACCACCGATTCCGACAGGATCGCTTCCAGCATCCGCAAACGCTCACGCTCGCTTTGGGAAAGTCTGCCGATCGGAATCCCCGTCTTTTTCGCAAGGACCGCGCAAATATCCTCCTCTTCCACCGTCAGCGCCCTTGCCTCACGCTCCTCTTTCCAGTGAAGCCTTGCGCCGTCACAGCGATCGCGAAGAGACAATTCTTCATCGCGAAGCTTGGCGGCTTCTTCAAAATGCTCCTCGCAGATCGCACGCTCCTTGGCTTTGGCTCTCGCCTCAGCAAGCGCCTCCAGCTCCTTCAGGGCGGCAGGCTTTTCCAAAGAGATCAGCTTTTTGTGCGATGCGGCAAGGTCAAGAAGGTCAAGCGCCTTGTCGGGCAGGCGCTTATCGTGCAGATAGCGCACCGACAAAACCGCCGCCGCCCGAAGTGCGCCTTCGCTGTAACGCACGCCGTGATGGGCTTCATAACGGGGGGCAACACCTTCAAGGATGGTGATCGTTTCCTCCACCGTCGGCTCATCCACCGTAACGACCTGAAAGCGCCGCTCCAAGGCGGCATCCTTTTCGATATACCGTCGGTATTCCGCAAAGGTCGTTGCCCCGATCAGCTTGATCTCGCCGCGTGCCAGTGCGGGCTTTAAAATGTTTGCCGCGTCGATCGCGCCCTCTGCCGCCCCTGCCCCGATAATGGTGTGCAGCTCATCCACAAACAAGATCACATCGGGATCTTGCCGCGCTTCCTCCAGAATCTGCTTCAAGCGCTCTTCGAAGTCGCCGCGGTATTTCGCGCCTGCCAGAAGCGATGCCATATCGATCGCGATCAGGCGCTTATCGCATAAGCACTCGGGCAGGTCACATCGCGCGATCTTAACAGCAAGCCCCTCAACGATCGCGGTCTTTCCCACGCCTGCTTCTCCCAGCAGGCAGGGATTGTTCTTGCTTTTGCGCATCAAGGCTTCCTGAAGCGCAAGCAGAACCTCCTCGCGCCCGATCAGCTCCTCGAGCCGCCCCTCACGGGCGGCGGCAACCAGATCACGCCCGTATTTTAACAGCGCACTGCCGCGCGGGCGCTCCTTTGCCTTTTTCTCAGCGGATGTCGCGCCCGACGGATTGCCGTCGATCAGCATCAGTTCATTTTCAAGCTCCTTGACCGCCACCCCCTCCAAAACAAGAAGCTTGACAGCAAGCGAATCGCTGTCGTGAAGCAGGGCAAGCATCAGATGCTCGCACCCGATTGCCGCGTGCTTTTTGCTTTTCGCAAGCGTTTCGGCGTAAGAGAGCGCGCGCTTGACGCGCGGTGTCATATCCTTTGCCGAAACGTGGCTTTCCTCACCCTGACCCGACAGCGCCACCACGCGCAACCTGATCTTTTCTGCCGATACCGTGCGCAAAAACAGACTGCGCATCAGGGGGGAATCCGGCTCGGCAAGAAGCCCCAGAAGCAAATGCTCACTGCCCACATAGGTATGCCCCAACGACCGCGCGATCCTGAGCGCTTCCTTCAGGGCGTTTTCTGCCGCGTGCGTAAATTTCGAATTCATCCTTCTCTCCTTCGTCTCGAAATCTTGCAGGCTTTGTCACCGTTCTCTTGACAAACCGTTAAAATCCTGCTACAATACCCTCACATCTATCCCATTACCGTTCAGCAAAGGAAGTGTCTTATGTCCATCACCGTCCGCTATGCATACAATAACGACGAGAGCGCCATTGCCGCCCTGCTCGTCAAGATCCACCAACAGCACGCCGAAGGCAGACCCGATCTTTTTGGAAGGGGATGCGCCAAATACACGGCAGAGGAAGTCAAAGCGATGTTTCATAAGCCCGAAGCACCCCTCTTTGTCGCTTGCGACAGCGAAGGCAATGTGGTGGGCTATGCGATCTGTCAGGTGATCGAAAACAAAAATCCCGCCATGGGTGCGTTCTCCACCTTGTATATCGATGACATCAATGTCTCCGACCGTGTCAGACGGCAGGGCGTCGGCTCAGCCCTTCTGTCCGCTTGCCGTGAGGAAGCCAAACAAAAGGGCTGCTACAACATCACGCTGAATGTCTGGGCGTTCAATGAAGGCGCACGGCGCTTTTACGAAGCAAACGGATTCACCCCGCAACGCCTGATTCTGGAACAACTCACCGAAACCTGAATGCATAGGAAAAGGAATGCTTTTTGACAAACCGTCAAAAAGCATTTTTATCGTCTTTTCTCTTCATATCCCGTCATATCTCGTCTTTTTCGGTGATCTGCAAAAAGTCTGCCACCCGTTCCTTCACCGCAAGCAGACGGGATGCCGACAGTGACAAAACATCGATCTCCAAAGACAGAAGCCATTCGATCAAAGCACGGTCCCCCGCAAGCTCGCCGCAAAGCGCCACCGTCACCCCATATTCGTGTGCCGCCGCCACGGTTTCGGAGATCAGGCGAAGGACTGCCTCGTGACGGGGATCTTCGCTTGCCGAAAGGCGCGGATTTTCGCGGTCGAGCGCAAGCGTGTACTGTGTCAGGTCATTACTGCCGATGCTGAAATAGCGCACCTCTTCGCAAAGCCTGCGTGCAATCAGCGCGGCGGCAGGCGTTTCGATCATCACGCCGAGGGTGTAATGTCCCACCGTCACACCCGAAGCAAGAAGCCCTTCACGCAATTCGTCAAGAAGCGCCCTCACCGCCCTCACCTCGCTAACCGATGTCACCATCGGCAAAAGGATCACAAGATTTCCGTAAGCACTTGCCCGCAGCAGGGCGCGAAGCTGTGGCAAAAACAGCTCCTTATGCTGTAACGACAGGCGGATGCCTCTGAGTCCTAGCGCGGGATTGGTCTCCTTTGCCATCGAAAACCACGACGGCATTTTGTCTGCCCCGATATCCAGCGTGCGGATCACCGCGCGGTGGGGGGAGGTCAACTCCACAAGGCGGCGGTAGATCTGAAACTGCTCCTCCTCGCTCGGCATCGCGGGCGTTTCCATAAACAAAAACTCACTGCGAAACAGCCCCACACCCTCAGCGCCCGCCTTCAGCGCCCGTTCGCATTCGGCAAGCGAACCGACGTTTGCCGCCACCGTCAGACGGCGTCCCGAGGGATAGGAAAAGCTGACATCGCAAAAGGCGGCAAGCTTTTCTTCCAGATGCCGCTTTTCCTCGCACCACGCAAGAAACGCCTTTTGCTCGGCATCACTCGGGGAAACGATCATACATCCGCGCTCGCCGTCGAGAAGTGCCGTCAGTCCCCCGACCTGCGAGATTCCCCGTGCCTCCACCAGCATCGGCAGTGCCATCGCCGTTGCGAGGATCGCCGCGTGCGAGCGAAGCGAGCCTGCCTTCAGAACGATGCCCACGCACGCCGTTTTATCCAGTGCCAACACCTCACTTGGGGTGATGTCCTCGGCAAGATATAAAAACGCATGGTCGGGATAAACTTCCTCCTCACTTTTCGACAAATACCGCGCCACCCGACGGGAAATGTCACGGATATCGTCACAGCGCGCGATCAGAAGCGCGTCTCCCGTAGCCGTCAGCAGCTTCATCACGTGGTTTTTCGCGCTTTCCAGCGCGTATTCCGCCGTGTGCCCCTCGGCAAGTGAACGCTCGGCGGCGGCAAGATAATCTTCATCCTCCAGAAGCAGGCGATGGATCAGAAAAATGTCGCCGTCTCCATCTCCCACGCGCTCTCTTGCCTCTTCGGCGAGGACCTCCAGTGCCTGTTTGGCTTGCTCCAGTGCCGCATACAAGCGTACCGACTCCTCTTTTCCGTGTCCTGTGCTTTCGTCGATCGCCGCCGAGCGGGATGCCACCTCATAAATCACCCCAAGCGCCTTACCGCCGCTTGCTACCTTACCCTGTATCTCCATATCGCTCTCCTTATCGGTTGTCTGTGCTATAGTATAGCCGAGATTCACCCTCTTTTTTCAAAAGGCACACGCTTTTATGCAAAAAAATCCTTGCCAAAATCAAAAAACAGTGCTATACTGTAAAGTAAGAAAGTATGTCTTCCGATCGGAAGAGAACGCTATTACATTTGTGAGGTATCTTATGAAACCGCTTGCACTCATTTCCTACATCGAAAACGGCAATCTCGATGCCATTCTCACCGAATTATACGGTAAAGAAAATCTGATACAGCAAAAAGAACGCTATCTGTCCGCCATTCGGGAATTCTCCCGTCTTTACGGCGAGTGCGAAAACACCCGTATTTTCTCTGTCCCCGGCAGAAGCGAGATCTCAGGCAACCACACCGATCACAACTGCGGTAAGGTGCTTGCCGCTTCGATCGATCTGGATATGCTGGCAATCGCCGCCCCCACCGATGACGGCGTGATCCGCCTGAAAAGCGCGGGCTTTGAGGAAGACACGGTCGTGATCGCCGAGCGCGAAGCCACAAAAGCCAAGCGCTATTCGAGTGAATCGCTGATCGCAGGCGTATGCGACGGTATGCTCAAGCAGGGCTACACCGTAGGAGGCTTTGTGTCCTATACCACCAACAATGTCTTCAAAGGCTCGGGACTTTCCTCCTCTGCCGCCTTTGAAGTGATGATCGGCAATATAGAACGCACCCTGTATGAAAACGATATTACCGATATCGAGATCGCCAAGATCGCGCAGTACGCCGAAAACGAATTCTTCGGCAAGCCCTGCGGACTGATGGACCAGACCGCCTGCGCGGTGGGCGGTTTTATCGCCATCGACTTTGCCGATCCCAAAAACCCGATCGTGGAAAAGCCCTCCTTTGACCTTTCCGCCCTCGGCTATTCGCTTTGTATCATCAATACCGGCGGCAATCACGCCGATCTGAACGAGGATTACGCCTCTGTGCCTGCCGAAATGAAGGCAGTCGCCGCCGCCCTCGGCACGGATGTTCTGCGCAACACCTCCTACGATGCGCTGTTTGCCTCGATCACCTCCCTGCGCGAAACGGTGGGCGACCGCGCCATTATGCGCGCACTGCACTTCTTTGCCGAAAACCGCCGTGTGGCGCGTCAGGCAGAAGCACTGCGCGAGGGCGATATCATCACCTTCCTTTCGCTCGTCAACGAATCGGGCGCTTCCTCCTTCCGCTATCTGCAGAATGTCTACACCGTGAAAAATGTCGCCGAACAGGGTCTTTCGCTGGCGCTGGCGCTGGCCGAACGCTTTTTGACCGCAGTTGAGCGCCCCTCGGCTTGCCGTGTGCACGGTGGCGGCTTTGCCGGTACGGTGCAGGCGTTTGTTCCCAATGAAAACACCGACGAATTTGCCGCTATGATGGATGCCGTCTTCGGCAAGGGCGCTTGCCACATTCTCAAGATCCGTCAAAAAGGAGCGATTGCCGTTGTCTGATCCCCGTAAGCCCTCGCCCGAGGCACAGAAAAAGGTCTATTATCTTGTCGCCTCCTTTGCCGCAGTCATCACCCTGTACACCGTTCTGTTCAAGCTGGAATACCGCGTGATCATCGACTGTCTCTATCTTGTGACCTCGGTGCTTTTCGTCGTCTATTTTTATATGAGCTACGGCTTTGCTAAAACCCTTCCCACCAAGGAGGAATTGAATCCCGCGTGGCAGGAATCCCGTCGGGAAAAATTCGCAGAAAGGATCAGGCGCAACAAAGAATATTCGAAAAAGCTGATCTATCCGTTAGTACCGCTGATGGCGGTGATGGCGTTTGATATGATCTACCGCGCCTTTTTTGCAACCAATTTATGATAGCATCGATCTATACCCTATCCTCAGGCTCGTCGGGCAACTGCACCTATATCCGATGCGGCGATACCGAATTTCTCATTGACGCGGGCATTTCGCGCCGTGAGATCGCGAAAAAGCTTAGTGCCCTTGGCACTTCCCTGCAAGCGATTCGGGCGATCTTTGTCACGCACGAGCATTCCGACCATATCAAGGGCATTCCGATGGTGGCAAAATACGACAAGATTCCGATCTTTGCCCACAAGCTCACGCTCTCTTTCCTGAAAGAGGTCGATCCTTCCCTGCAGCATCCGATCAAGCATCCTGACACGATTACCCTCGGGGATGTCAGTGTGACTGCCTTTGCGACACCGCACGATTCGCTTGCCAGCTGTGGCTACGTGATCACCTATCAGGGCAAGCGCTTCGGCTATGCCACCGACCTCGGCAGACCCACCGATACCGCCGTTGATGCCCTTGTCGGCTGTCAGGCGGTGATCCTAGAAGCCAATTACGACAAGGATATGCTCCGCTACGGCAGTTATCCCCCCTTTTTAAAGGAACGCATCCGCGGAAATTACGGGCATCTCGACAATGAAGTCGCGGCAAAATTCGCCGCCTTCCTTGCGAAGACCGGAACCGAGCGCGTTCTGCTCGCCCATTTATCCGACGAAAACAACACCCCCGAAACGGCTTACCGTACCGTATCGGAATACTTACAGAAGGAGAAGCTTTCGCTGTCTCTCGCGGTTGCCGCACGGCACGAGATCAGCGAGCTTGTCACACTCGAATGCTGACCGTCACCGTCATTGCCGTAGGCAATTTAAAAGAAAGCTATCTGCGCGAGGCGATCAAGGAATATGAAAAACGCCTGACGGCGTACTGTCGCTTGCGCATTCTGGAGCTGAAGGACAACACCCCCATTCTGCCCCATCTGCCCGAGCGTGCCTATACCGTTGCGCTCTGCGTGGAAGGCAAGCAAAAATCCAGCGAGGAGCTTGCCGCGCTGATCGACCAAAAAGCATCCGAGGGCTTTTCCGAGATCGCCTTCGTGATCGGCGCTTTCGACGGTCTTCCCGAAGAGGTCAAAGCGGCTTGCAAATTCCGACTGTCCTTTTCGAAAATGACCTTCCCCCATCAATTGATGCGCGTGATCCTCTTGGAACAGATCTACCGCGCTTTTACCATCAACGCAGGAACAAAATACCACAAATAAAGGAAATCGTATGAATGCTTTGCTTGAAGAAGCCTATTGCAAGGTCGACCGTCTTTACGGGATCTTGAAGGAAAAGCACCTTACCGTCGCCACCGCGGAAAGCTGTACGGGCGGTATGGTGGGGGCGATCCTAACCCATCCGCCGGGGGCTTCACAGTATTATATGGGCAGTATCGTGTCCTATGCCAACCGCATCAAAACCGCCCTTCTCGGCGTGAAGGAAGAAACGCTTGACACCGTCGGCGCGGTATCCGAGAAAACCGCTTTTGAAATGGCAAACGGCGCAAGGCAGGCACTTGCCACCTCGCTTGCCGTTTCCCTGACGGGAATCGCAGGACCGGGGGGCGAAAGCCCCGAGAAGCCGCAGGGACTTGTGTACATCGCCGTAGCAAGCGATGCGGGTACGGTTGTCACCAAAAATCTTTTTTCGGGCGACCGCGAGACCGTGCGCCTGCAAAGCGCCAACCGTGCGCTTGCGATGCTGATCGATGTTGCCCTTCGCCTGTAATCACCCCTCCACCTATGTATGAAACCAATCAGAAAGGAATACACTATGACGATCTCAGTCATCGGCTGTGGCAGATGGGGCGCGTTCATCGCCTGGTATCTTGACAGTATCGGCAATACCGTCACGGTATACGGCCCTGAAGAAGCACCGCAGATCCACGAATTCATAAACACCCGTACCAACGGCACTGTCACCTTCCACGACCGTGTCAGACTGAACACCTCGCTTACCGAAGCGATGAAAAGCGACATTATCGTGATCTCGATCCCCTCGCAGAATCTGCGCAGTCTGATGCAGGAAATGATCCCGTTTGCGCCCGAAAACAAGACCTTCGTGCTTTGTATGAAGGGCATTGAGATCAAAAGCGGCAAGCGGCTTTCGCAGGTCGTTGCCGAATATCACGGCAGAAACAATGCGATCGCCGTCTGGATCGGCCCGGGACATCCGCAGGAATTCATAAACGGCATCCCGAACTGTATGGTGATCGATTCCGAAAACGAGGAAGTCAAGACCCATCTCGTTCAGGCATTCTCTTCTCCGCTGATCCGCTTTTATTACGGGGCTGATCTCATCGGCAACGAATTCGGCGCCGCGCTCAAAAACGTGATCGGCATTGCCGCAGGTATGCTGGACGGCTACGGCGTTTCCTCCCTGAAGGGCGCTCTGATGAGCCGCGCCACCAGCGAGGTTGCGAAGCTGATCAGCGCCATGGGCGGAGATGGCAGATCGGCTTACGGTCTTTGCCACCTCGGGGACTATGAAGCCACCGTTTTTTCCAAATACTCGCACAACCGCGCCTTCGGTGAGGCATTTATCAAGGGCGAATCCTTTGAAGCCCTGGCAGAGGGCTATTACACCGCCGAAGCCGTGCACCGCATTGCCAAAAAAGCACGGGTCGATATGCCGATCTGCGAGGCGGTTTACGCGATCCTTTACGAAAAAGCCGAGCCGCACGATGTCCTGCTCTCGCTGTTCAGCCGCGCTATTAAAAAGGAATTTTAACCCTCCCGCTGCCAAACAGCAGCGGGCTTTCCCTCTTTCCCTCTTATCTCATGTCACCAATTGACCGAAAGGACCGTTATGGCACAGGAAAAGAAATATAAGACCCTACTCTCCAACACCGCTACCGTGGCGATCGGCACGCTTGGCTCTAAGCTGCTCGTGTACCTGCTGGTGCGGCTGTATACCTCGGTGCTTTCGGGCGAGGAATACTCGATTGCCTCCAACATCACCGAGCTTGCCACCCTTCTAATCCCCTTTATCTCGCTTGGGATCGGGGAAGCTGTCTTCCGCTTTACGATGGATAAAACGAAAGACAGCCGTGAGATCTTCACACTGGGCTTTGTGGCGATCGGTCTGGGGGCACTCTTGCTGCCTCCGCTTGCCGCTCTGCTTTTGTCGATCGACTATTTCAAGAACTATGTATGGCTGCTCTACCTCTACGTGATCGCCTCGGCGATCCACACCAATTGCTCGCAGTTCATCCGCGCCAAGGCGATGTTCCGTCTGTATGCCGCGCAGGGGCTTTTTAACACCCTTCTGACCATTACCTTCAACATTCTTTTCCTGATTCCCTTGCAAATGGGGGTGGTGGGCTATGTGCTCTCGGTTGCCCTTGCCGATCTTCTGTCCTCGGCGCTGATCATCATCGCCGCCCGCCTGCACCGCTATGTTTCGTTTCGCTCGATCCGAAAAAGCACCCTGAAGGCAATGCTCCTTTACAGCCTGCCGCTGATCCCCACCACCGTATCGTGGTGGATCACCAATGTCAGCGACCGCTATATGATCACCTATATGAAAGGGGATGCCATCAACGGACTGTACGCCGCGGCGTATAAGATCCCCTCTCTTCTGATGGTGCTGATCGGCATTTTCAACAGCGCGTGGAAATATTCCGCGGTAGAAGAAAAGGATCAAGCCGATGCCACCGCCTTCTTTTCGCAGGTATACCGCTCGTTTGTCACCGTTCTGTTCTGCATTGCAGGGGGCATTATTGCCTTTTCACGGCTCTTATCGCTTCTGATGTTCGGCAAAGACTTCCGCGAGGCGTGGGTCTATATTCCGATTCTGACACTGGCAATGACCTTTTCTGCCCTTTCCTCCTTTACGGGAACGGTCTTTATCGTCGAAAAGAAGAGCAGCTACTCGCTGTACACCTCGCTGGGGGCTGCGGCGATCAATATTCTCTTGAACCTTTTGCTGATCCCGCTCTTTACCACCGAACGCTTCGGTGCTATGGGGGCTGCCATTGCCACCCTCGCCGCCTATATCGTGATGTTTGTGTTGCGCCTTTGGCTGTCGGTCAGACTTACGCACTACCGACCTTACCTTACCGTAACCCTTCTGAATACCGTCACGGTAGGCGCAATGGCACTGGTTGCCACCGCCGAACTTTCCTATACGGCAGTGATCGAGGCAGGGCTTCTTGTCATCCTCCTTGCCATCAATTACCGTGGCATTCTCTCTACCCTTCGCACCTTCCTTGCAAGGAATAAGAGAAGCCCTAAGACAGAAGAATAAGCACCGTCAGCAGTACAAGAAGTCCTTCTTCCTCAAAGCCCTCGGAAAGTAAAAAGAGCAAAATGCCGATTAAGAAAACATCCTCAAAGCCGGAAGACGGGGATTTTGGCGTTTTGTCCCGAGGAGCGGCGTCTGCATCGGTCATACACGCCCACGTGCTTGGCGAGGTCTCACCCACAAGCGCGCAAAGCTCTCTGCCAAAAACGCATTTACCCTGCGAGGGGGCGGATTTCGGCGGATGCTTTGGTAAGGGCGGCATTTTGGGGAAACGGCCCTTTGGCTCTTCGGTCATCTGATACGGACGGGGCTGTGAGGCTTTCGGACGGCTGGCCGTCTCTACACCCGAAAAGGCGATACCGCTGTAGTTCGGGGGTAATTCGCGGCGGTAATAATGCCTTGCGTACACCCTCTCACCTCCTCAATTCTTCGGCAAGCTCGAGAATGTCGAGAAGCTTCAGAACCAACTCAAACTTGCCGCGCCGATCGCCGTCGACATACAGCATCAGCGCTTCCACCAGCTTCTTGTGCTTTTTCATATGGGATTCCCTTTTGTTTTCACGGACTTCTCTCTTAAGGGGCATATCGGGTTCGTCGTTTGTTCCCATCACCGCCCGCGTATCCTCCTCCTTCTCGCCCTTCTCTTGATCGTCCTTGCCCGAAAACAGCGAAAAACCCTCGCTAAGCTTTCCCGCCATCGAAAGCACCGATGACAAAAGCTCGGGATTTGCCATCACATTCTGTAGAATCGAGTCGATTGTCCAAGACGACTCTGCCACTTTCATCCCACCTTTCTCTGCAATATCGCCATCAGCCCTCGCCTGAGTCGCGCTTTTCGACGCCCGACAACAGTTCTTTTGCCTTCTTTTCTCCCACTGCCGCAACAATGCGTTCAAGATCCCGATCGCTTGCCTTCATAAGCATCAGGCGCATCGCAGGCGCATTTGCCGCCATTTTCTCGGCGCGTTCTTTGGAAAATCCCATCGCACGTACCACCTGATAGATCATATCGTGCAACGCCTTCTCGTCAAGAGAAGCCACCTTATCTCTGTCGATCTTCATCGAAACACCTCGCAATTCATCTTGCGCTTTTCAGCGCTCAGTACAGTATATGCCAAAGCGAAAGGAGAGTTCCTGTGACCATCATCGTTTTTTCCGATTCTCACGGCAGTGATCACGAAATGCGCCGTGTGATACAAAAGCAAAAGCCCTATGCCGATTATTTTCTTCATCTCGGGGACGGCGCGGTTTCCTTTTTAGAGCTTTGTGAGGAATGCGGTGTACTCGGCTACGCCGTCAGGGGCAACTGTGACTTTTTCTTAAAAGGCAGGCAGATTCCCGATTCGAGAGTCCTTTGTGCCGATACCGTATCGCTGTTTCTGACGCACGGTGATACGATCGGGGTAGGCTTTTCCACCGAAACGCTATCGCTTGCCGCCAAGGAAAAGGGATGCAAGATCGCACTTTACGGACATACCCATATTGCCGACAACCGTTATCTTCCCGCTCAGGACGAGAAGGATGTCCCCATTTACCTTTTTAACCCCGGCAGTATTGCCCGTCCGCGTGACATCGGCGCATCCTACGGCAGGATCGATATCAGCGGTGAAAATATTCTTCTGAATATCGTCCGTCTGTAACGGAGGAGCTTCGTATGCAGATTACCTTAAAAAAATATAAGAAGCTTCCCTCCCTGCTGGCAGGTACGCTTCTTGCGGCGGCAATTTCCTTTTACATTCTCTCACGCCTTGCGACATCGTTTTGGATGCTGTTGGTTTTCCCCTTTCTCTCGGGGCTTTTTCTGGCACTGACACTGTATACCGTGGGCAGATACCTGACCTATGATCTCACCTACCGCATCGGGGGTAATTACAGCGACTTCACCTTTTCGGTGCATCATATCCGCCAAAAGGAAAGCTCCGTGCGGGCAACCTATGAAATGATCGGCAGTGAAGAGCTGATCCTTCTTGACAGAGCAGGCAGAAAGCGCCTGAAAAAGCAAAAAAAGCTTGCTACCCACACCGTGAACCTGATTCCGAAATCGCGCTACGCGCTCTTTTGCACCGTCGAGGGGGAATCGGGCTATCTGCTGCTGGAGCTGGATGAATCCGCAAAAAACGCCCTCTCGGCACTTCTCAAACGGGCAAACACCCTCTATTCGGTTAACGCCGACACTTCATCACAGGAGAACCTATGACCTCAATTCTCGTTAAGCTGTTTGTCAAACAGTATCAAAACACCGAAGACCCCACTGTCAGAGCACGCTACGGCAGTTTTGCGGGGGCAGTCGGCATTGTGACCAATCTGATCGTTTCAATCGCCAAGCTCGCCGTGGGGATCATTGCCCAAAGCGTTGCCGTGATTGCCGATGCCGCCAACAATTTCACCGATGCCGCAAGCTCGGTGGTCACGCTCGTCGGCTTCAAGCTGTCCGAAAAGCCTGCCGACCGCGAGCATCCCTACGGTCACGCCAGAATTGAATATCTGACGGGGCTGATCGTATCCTTTTTCGTGGTGATTCTCGGCGTAACCTTCTTCAAGGAATCGCTGATGAAGATCATCACCCCCACCGAAAGCGATTTTTCCACCCTTTCGCTTGTGATCCTCGGCATTTCGGTTGCCGCCAAGCTGTGGCAGGGCTTTTTCTACCGCAAGCTTGCGAAAGCCATCCGCTCGGACAGTCTCAAAGCCTCCTCGCAGGACAGCTTCAACGATGTCATTGCCACTGCCGCCGTCTTTGTGGGCGCACTCGTCACAAGACTCAGCGGCGTGATGCTCGACGGATATATCGGATGCGCCATTGCGATCTTCATTCTGATCTCGGGCATCCGTCTGGTCATTGAGACCTCTTCGCCGCTCTTGGGCGCTCCTCCCGAGGAAGCCACCGTCACAGCCCTGACCGAAAAGATCTTGTCCTATGACGGCGTGATCGGTATGCACGATCTGATCATTCACAGCTACGGCGCAGGCTGTACCTTCTCATCGGTGCACGTAGAAGTGCCTGCCGATGCCAACGTGATCGAAAGCCACGACCTGATCGATAATATCGAAGAGGATGTCCTTGATACACTGGGCATTCAGCTTGTGATCCACCTCGACCCCGTCACAACAGGGGATGAGCGCATCGACCGTATGAAAGAAACGCTTGCCAAGATTCTTTTAGAACACTATTCCCCCGCCGTTCACTTTCACGATTTCCGCGCCGTCTTCGGCGTAACGCACGACAATATCATTTTTGATATCGTGCTTCCCCTTGACTTTGGGCACACCGAAGATGCCGTGATCCAAACCGTCACCGAAGCATTCACCAAAGACTATCCAAAAGCCATCCTGAAAATCAAAATCGACCGTGCCCTCTGGGGAAGCGACTGACGGTTACATTTTTGCTGATACACCATCCTTACCCCATTTCAAAAGCTTTCGCTGATACATCATTCTTGTACCCATTTCAAAAGTTTTTGAAGAGTTTGAGAAACTTTTTTCAAAAAGTTTCTCAAGAAAAACACCCCTTACAAAAAAGCAGCCGTTGTCAAACGCTCACAATTCCTGCAAGCGTTTGACAACGGCGCATTTTTATTTTCCCTGCGGTAACTTGTTAAGACTTCGGCAAATGAAAAGTGTTCCAGCTTGATAAAGTTGCGTAGAGGGAACCCCCTCTTGTGTGTTCCCCACATTTACTTTGGAAATATTCCGTTTCCGCTTGCGGAACGCGGTTGTCAAGACCGCGAGGAATATTTCACGGCGGCGTAATATGAGTTTCAAAATACCGCTAACCTCACACGCCGCCGACCCTTCGGGGCGCTTAGGGAGTATGGTGAGTTTCGCCGCGTGCGCGCGGCAGCGGTCTGCTTTTTGAAAAAAGCGACGCAAAAACTTTTATAATGGGCGCAAAAACTTTTTAAAAATATCCCCCATAACAAAACACCCTTTTTCACTTGTCAGGCGAAAAAGGGTGTTGCCGTTTATTCGACTTCAACCGTGCCGTCTGCTTTGACGGTGACGGTCATACCGTCCTTGACATAGGCAAGGGATTCCTCGCCAAGGCAGTCTACCACAGGCATCGTCACGCCGTCGACCCAAACGTCGGCAAGCACCGCACCTGCGGCGGCAAGCGAGTCAATATGCTCCGAGAACAAAAGGCAGGCGGGATTTTTGCCCATCGCGCACGCGCAGTACAAGACAAGACCGCCCGTGGTCGAGCCGATGGTCTGGGGCAGGCAGAGCGCCTTACCGATCAGGGGCTTACCGTGCAATTCCTTGTTGTTCTGGTCACCGCATTTGACTTCCTTATCCCCGAACTGCAATGCCATCTGAAGCGATGCCAGCGTATTAAAGCCCTCGTGCGTGACAACAGCTTCTGCCGTTACTTCGCCGGGCGTGATCACTCTTCCTTTGAACTGTTTCATTTCGCGCTACCTCCTGTGATGGTACTCAGAATTTCGGCATCGGTATAATATCTCGCGCTCGTGTAGGTACGAAGCTTATTCGACGAGGTGATGACCGGCATCTTCTTGCAAAGCGGATTGTTCATATACATCAGAGGACAGATATACGAGGTGATCACACCGATCGCCTGCAGACGGGCGGCATATTCGGTCTTGCCGAATGCCTCAAGCACCGTGGGGGCTGCCGTCAGCACCGTGGGGACCGTGATCTTCTTACGACCGTTTGCCTGAAGGGCTGCTTCGATATTCACCGTCCAATCCTTCAGCTGCTGCAGCGAAAGGTGCGGACAGCCCACAAAGCAAAGCTTAGCTTTGGCGTCGGGCTTTTTCCAGATCACGGGATAATTCGCCTTGACCCGTTCAAGCTCCGCATCGTCGATCACGTATTCCTTTGCGCCCTCGACGATCAAGCTCTGACCAAGCTCCTTGGCTTCGGGGGTCAGATTGTCGATGTGGTAAAGACCTACCGCGCCGTTCGAAGCCGTTGCCGCACCGAAATCCTTCAGATACGAGCAGGCGGCATCGTCAAGCTCCGTACCGATCCACTGATCGAGACCGATCACATACGGTACATCCTCCATCACCTTCATACCGATGGCTGAGCCGAGAAGCTGTGCCTCGGGCTTCTTGGTGGTGGCAATGCGAACGACCCATGTTGCCTTTCTGCCTTCATCGGTCAGAAGACCGAAATACGGCACGTAGCCCACGATCGAGCCCATAATATCGAGAATACCCGAATTGCGGTTGCATCTTGCCCCCAGCACCGAGTTGGCATACACCACCGCGCTCGATTCCGCCCAGGACAGCACATCGCCCTTTTTCGGTCTGTTGCCCACCTCGTCCATATAGCAGGTGCAGGTAAAGGCGTTTTTGTTCAAAAGTCCGAGCTTTTCCAGCTGATCTTCATAGAAGCTCTGCTTGGTATACATAAATTTATTGAAAACGAGATTCTGCAGAAGATTGGCAGGCACGTTTTTGTCAATCGGACGGGGATCGACCGAGAATTTCTGACCCGAGGCAACCCCTGCATCTAACAGCGTTTGCATCAGATCGTATACGGGTGACATCACCTTCAGACCGAACGAGGTCACCAAATGGTTATAGCTTGATGTGATCGGCACAAGCTTTTCTGCTTCAAAAGCCTCGCCGTACATCACCAGTGTTTTCATTACCTTCGCAAGCGTTTCGCCCTTTTCACCGTCGAGGATCGCTTGCTGTTCTTTTGTTAAAAGCATTGTGAATCTCCCTTCTTCTTACAGCTTCATACAAACATCCCACGCGCCCCAGATCACGGTGCGGAGATTACCGACTGCCTTCGCGTCGCCGATCACGTGAACACGTCTGCCCTTAACGGCAAGCGGCGCGGGATTGTAACCGATCGACAGAACGACCGAGTCACAAGGCACTTCAAAAGTCTTGCCCTCTTTGTCCTTCAGAACCACCTTGCCGTCCTCGATTGCAGACAGCGCGGTTTCGAGGTGCACCGGCACCTTGTTGGTCTTGAAGAAATCGCGGAGATAACTGGTATTGGCAAGGCATACGCCCTTGGTTGTGATCAAATCATCCTGCATTTCCACAATTGTGGGCTTCTTGCCGTTGAGATACAGATCGTATGCGATCTCACAGCCGGTCAGACCGCCGCCGATCACCACCACGTTCTCACCAACCTTTTGGTTATCGAGCAGATAGTCGACAGCCTCCACCGCCTTGTCAGCGCCCTTGACGGGTAGCTTTTTGGCGCGTGCACCGGTTGCCACAATGATCTCGTCGGCATCCAGTGTCTTGATGTCGGTAATTTCGGTATTCATCTTCACGGTAATGGGATAACGGGAAAGCTCGCGGATGTACCACGCGATCAGCGCCTTGTCCTTTTCCTTGAAGGAGGGGGCTGCCGCCGCGACAAACACACCGCCCAGCGTATTGCTCTTTTCATACAGCGTGACCGTGTGACCGCGCTTGGCTAAGAGGATCGCCGCCTCCATACCGCCGATACCGCCGCCGATCACCGCGATCGTCTTTGCCTTCTTGGCAGGCGTGATGTGATATTTCTTCGACTGCATCGTTTCGGGATTCAGCGCACAGCGTGCAAGACCCATCGTGTCGGTGAGATCCTGCGTGTTCGCGTGACCCTTCGAGGAGGAGAAGTTGAAGCATCCCGCGTGACAGCAGATGCAGGGCTTGATCTCGTCAAGACGGTCTTCGACAAGCTTCGACACCCACGCGGGGTCAACAAGGAACTGACGGGCAACACCGACGGCATCGATCCTGCCGTCTGCCACAGCCTTGGCACCCGTTTCCATATCCATTCTGCCTGCGCAAACCACGGGGATATCCACAAATTTCTTGATGTGCGAAACGCTGTCAAGATTGCAGTTTTCTGGCATATACATCGGGGGATGCGCCCAATACCACGAGTCGTACGTGCCGTTATCGGCATTCAGCATATCGTAGCCTGCATCCTGTAAGTATTTGGCGGCACGCTCGGATTCCGCCATACCGCGACCGACCTCCACATAGTCTTCCCCGGGAAGCGCGCCCTCGCAAAAGCCCTTCATCTTGGATTCGACCGAGTAACGGAGAGATACGGGATAGTCCTCACCGCAGGATTCCTTGATCGCCTTGACGACCTCTGCCGCACAGCGATAACGGTTTTCAAAGCTGCCGCCGTATTCAT
>JAFTKF010000176.1 GCA_017453405.1 Clostridia bacterium | reverse complement strand
AGCACCGGGTTTGTAGACGTTCCAAAACGCCTCGCGGGTCAGTTCTTCTACGGTTCTGTAGTCTTTTTCGGTCTCTAAACGTATCGTCAAATTTTCCATTTTAATTTTACCTCCAATATATTGTGACGAAGCAATCTTATGAGAGGTTTTGCGAAAATCATAGCAAACCTCTCGGTTACGCTACAATCTCCAAGGTGTTGTTTCTTTTCAAACAGCATTCTCCAAAAAATAAATTCGGCTTTCACCGTATGGCTATTATACCACAAACCCAATGATATTGCAACCTGCCCGTGTCAATCATTGCACCGCAGTAGACAAAGAAAGAGGAATTGAGAATTTTTACATAAAACCGAAATCCCGTCCGATACTATTGACAGAGATAGCGGGTTATGCTATAATTAGTTGAACTCAATTAAATTGAGCAATCATTACATGGAGGTTTGTTATGAACATTTACGATTTCAATGTCAAAGCACAGGACAGCAGCGAGGTTTCTCTTGCCGATTATAAAGGCAAGGTACTGCTTGTCGTGAACACCGCAACGGGATGCGGTTTTACTCCCCAGTATGATGAACTGCAGGATATCTATGACGAGTTTAAGGATAAAGGGTTTGAAATTTTGGATTTTCCTTGCAATCAGTTCGGTGAGCAAGCCCCCGGCAGTGACGAGGAGATCCACACCTTCTGCACCGGTCGCTTCGGCATCACCTTCCCGCAGTTTTCTAAAGTGGACGTAAACGGCGAGAACGCCATTCCGCTTTTCAAATGGCTGACCGAGAATACCAAATTTGAAGGCTTCGGTATGTCGCCTATGGGAATGATGTTGTCGGGCGTTGTTAAAAAGATCGACAAGGACTACAAGAATAACGGCAACGTAAAATGGAATTTCACCAAGTTCCTCATTGACCGTAACGGCGAGATCGTTGCCCGTTTTGAGCCGACCGATATGAAGAAACTCAAAGCAAAGATCGAGGAGTGTCTGTAATGCGGTACGAATATAAGACCGAAAACGTCTGCTCGCAAGTGATCCGTTTTGATATCAACGATAACGTCATCACCAATATCGAATTTTACGGCGGTTGCAACGGGAACCTCAAAGCGATCTCCAAACTGCTGGAAGGCGCGACTGTTGAGGAGATCGAGCAAAAGTTGCTCGGTAACACCTGCGGCAGAAGACCGACCTCCTGCACCGACCAACTTGCAATTGCCGTTCGAAAAGCGTATAATGAAAGCAAATCAGCGTAAGGAGAAAACGAATATGACTATTGCCGTTCGATACTATACCCGTTCGGGTAACACCAAAAAATTAGCGGACGCCGTGGCTTCGGCCGTGTCTGCAGAATCCAAGGATATTACTTGTCCGCTTGACGAAAAAGTGGATATTCTCTTTCTCGGGTGCTCTTATTACGCCTTTGACGTGGACGAGGCGGTAAAGAAATTTATTATCGAAAATAAGGACAACATCGGGAAGATCGTTTGCATCGGCACGTCGGCTATGATGAGATCGATGAAAAAGCCTGTGAGAAAGGTTGCAGACGCCGTAGGCGTTACAGTTGCGGACGAGGAATTCCATTGCCGCGGCGAGTTTGCAAAAATTCATAAAGGCAGACCAAACGAAAAAGACCTTGCGGGCGTTTCTGCCTTTGCAAAGAGCGTTGTCGATCAAGAGGGCTAATTTATGGATAAAAAATACGATGCATTAAAACTGGAAAATCAGCTTTGCTTTCCGCTTTATGCAGCCGCGCGTGAGGTGGTCAAAAGATACCACCCTTATCTTGACGAGCTGGACATCACCTATACGCAGTACATCACGATGATGGTCATGTGGGAAGAGAAGGAGATCACCGTCAAGGCGCTCGGCGAAAAACTATTCCTTGATTCGGGAACCATGACCCCCGTACTCAAAAGCCTTGAAGCGAAGGGCTACGTGACACGCAAACGGAGCACCACCGACGAGCGCTCGGTCAGCGTTTTCCTTACCGATAGTGGTGAAGCGCTGAAAGAAAAGGCGGTGGATATCCCCGCAAAGGTTGCCGGATGCGTGGGACTGGACGGCGAAGAAGCGCTTCAGCTTTACCGACTGCTGTATAAGGTTTTGAATACAGAAAAATAACCCAGAGGGCCGGCAGAGATCCATCTGTCAGCTCTCAATTTTTTCGCTGCAGGAAGAAAAGAACAGGCAGACCGGTTGAAAAAGCCATAGAAATTTGATATAATACAATGAGATTTTTCGAAATGTTTTCGTGTTTGTTTTAGGAGATTCAAAATGGGATATGAATATATCGTAGTTGCAATTGCCTCTGCCCTGGCGGGGATAGGCACGGGGCTGGTAGGTCTGAGTGCCGCGACCGCAATGGTGCCGCTCATGATCGTTTTGTGCCCCACGTTTGGTGGAGAGCATGGCGCGTATATGGCAACGGCGATTGCGCTCGCAAGCGATATTCTCGGCTCGGCAGTTACAACGGGCGTGTATGCAAAAAACAAAAAGATCGACCTTCGTCACGGGTGGCTGATGGCGGCTTGCATCATCGGTATGTGTACCGTTGGATCGATCGCCGCTTACTTTACGCATCAAAATGTGCTTGGCGGATTTTCCCTCATTCTATGCGTTGCTATAGGCATCCGCTTTCTGGTCAGCCCCGATTCCAAGGAGCGCCCTGAAAAAGACGGCAAGGTAAAGCTTACGGCAAAGGAAATTGCGGTGTCTTTGTTCTTTGGACTCACCATCGGTTTTGGCACGGGATTTTTTGGTACGGGTGGCGGCATGATGATGCTGATCGTATTTACCGCCATGCTGGGCTACGACCGAAAGACCGCCGTGGGAACGTCCACCTTCATTATGACGTTCACGGCACTGATCGCTTCGGTAAGCCACATTCTCATTGAACCGACGATCATTTTTGAATGTTGGGATTTCTTGCTGATCGCCATCGTGGTCGCAACCTTCTTTTCGCTGGTCAGCGCGAAGTTTGCCAACCGCGTCAAGGGGAAGATCGTTGGCTACGTAACGGGTGCGATTCTGCTCGTTCTCGGTCTTTCTATGACCGTGATCAACAACCTTGATCAGATCGACACCGGTCT
>JAFTKF010000175.1 GCA_017453405.1 Clostridia bacterium | reverse complement strand
GATCGCGGCAATTCTTTCTGCCTTTGATGAGAATTCCGAAGATTACGGCACAATGAAGGACCGCGAGGCTGTTTCAGTGGTTGGTATTGTAAGAAAAATCGTCAGAAAGAATACCAAAAGCGGAGAAACAATGGCTTTCATCACACTGGAAGATTATCTTGGCGAAATTGAAGTGATCGTTTTTTCCGCTGTCTACCTGAAAATCTCCCACCTTTTGACAATCGATGCCGCCATATCTGTTTTCGGAACACTTTCGTCAAGGGAAGATGCGGCAGTCAAGCTGATCGCGCAAAAAATTACGCCGCTTTCTCCCAATGGCAGTACCCAACCCAACCGTCAGTCTTTGCAACAAAATGCCAAGCCGTCAGGTGCGGTTTCAAGTGCGCAATCAAACACACAAAAACCCACGCCCACCGTAAAAGACTCTGCACATACGTGCAAGCAAATCTTCATCCGCCTTGATTCGTTTTCCTGCAAAGCCTATACACGTGTTTTGTCGCTGGTTTCGATTTTTGGATACAATGGCAATGCTGAAGTTATTTTATACAGCAAAGAGAGTGCAAAATATCAAAAATTAACCTCTCAAAAACTTAACACGCTGCCCAAAGTTCTGGAAACACTTTATGAGATTTGCGGCAAGGATAATATCATTTTGCGCTGACCGTTTAAAAACACACCGATCTGCCCATACTGTTTCATAAAGAAGGTGATTTTTTATGAAAACTGGGAAACGATCGGTGTTTGTTTGTTTTTTAACGGTAATTAGTATTCTTTTGGTGCTTCTGCTTATAGCAACAGTCGCCTGCGGACTCTATCTCACTTACGGAATCGATTCTGATATTGACGAATTGATGCTGTATACCGCTGACAATAAGACGCCCTCAAAATTATATGCAATTACAGAAGAGGGAACGCTGGAAGAATACGGTGAAAATCAGATCTCACTCGGAATGAATAACGAATACGTATCATTTGATAAAATCCCCCAAGATCTGATAAATGCCTTTATTGCCATTGAAGATAAACGCTTTTATACGCATATCGGGTTTGACCCAATTACAACAGCAAAGGCAGTCTTTAAGTATATTTTTTCGCAAGGTAGTTCTCCGGGCGGATCAACTATCACACAACAGCTGATCAAAAACCTGACAGGCGATGACGAAGTAACCGTTAAACGGAAGCTTACTGAAATCATGAAAGCCGTCAAGCTTGAAAAGGTTATGACAAAAGAAGATATTCTCGAAGTATATTTGAATACGATCTACCTTTCGCAAGGAACGTACGGTGTTTCCGCTGCCGCACGACTGTATTTTAACAAAAGTGTTGAGGATCTTACCCTGGTGGAATCCGCCGCAATTGCCGCAATTACACAAGCCCCCACCAAATGGGATCCGATCATCAATCCCGACCAAAATACCAAGCGTCGCAATATCATTCTGAATGAAATGTATCAAAACGGAATGATCGATCAGAATACACTCTCATCAGCACTTGAAGAAGAGCTGATTTTGTCACCTTGTTATGACAAGGTAGTTGGTAATACAAGTTCTTGGTACACGGATGCCGTGATTGCAGAAGCCATTACACTGCTTGAAGAGGCGCTGGATGTATCTCCAAAGGTTGCGGAGCATCATCTGTTTCAGGGCGGATACCGTATCATCATCGCAGTAAACCCTGAATTACAGCACTATGCCGAAGAGATCTATAAAAACAGCTCACTGTTTTCAAGTGACGGCGCACAGTCCGCCTTTGTTGTTCTTGACCCCGGTAACGGAAATGTTCTCGCGTTGGTGGGTGGGGTTGGCGAAAAAAATGCAAACCGCGTTCTGAACCGAGCCACGCAAACAGTCCGCTCTCCCGGTTCAAGCCTGAAGCCTTTATCTGTATTTCTGCCTGCTCTTGAATATAATACCATTCATTACGGAAGTTGCATCGACGACATTCCGCTTTATTTTAACGGAAAATTCCCCGAAAGCGGCTGGCCAAAAAACGCAAGTGGTATCTATTACGGATTGGTAAGTCTTGAAAAGGCGGTCGCCTCGTCACTGAATACCGCATCGGTATCCATTCTCGAGCGTGTGGGAATCGATAATTCCTATCGCATTTTGTCGGAATCTTTGGGGATCTCTACACTTGAAAATAGTGATAAAACACTTTCATCTCTGGCGCTTGGCGGAATGACCAAAGGCGTTTCGTTACTGGAATTAACCGCGGCGTATTCGCCTCTTGCTTCCGGCGGGATTTACAGTTCTGCAAGAACCGTTCTCGAAATCCAAGACAGCGGCGGAAAGACCGTTGTCGCGCAAGAAAAAAGGCAAACGATCGTTTGCCGTGAATCAAGTGCACAAACGCTGACAAAGCTTTTGGAAGGTGTCGTCACTCGGTCTGACGGTACTGCTCGAGGTGCACTACCCAAGCTTACGAAGATCAGCAGTGTCGCAGGAAAAACCGGAACGACAAGCAATCAATACGACCGATGGTTCGTTGGATATACCCCTTCTGTTGTTGGCGGTATCTGGGTGGGGTATGACGAACAGAAGTCTCTGAGCGGTGTTGCAGGCAAAGCCCATCTTACGGTTTGGGACACGATTATGGCAAGAGCAGAAGAACTGTGCGGCAATCACTCAAAACAATCCACCTTTCGGTACGACCTTCTTTCTGAGGTCAGATACTGCACCGCATCAGGTAAAATCCCGACAGAAGCTTGCTATGCCGATCCGCGCGGTAATATGATCGCCGTTGGATTTTTCACGAAAGAAACAATGCCTGAAAGCACTTGCGATACCCATATTGCCTTGGCATATTGTGTTGAGGGAAGCGGTGTTGCAGGAAATGCTTGTCCGCACAGCAGTGTCAAGACAGTTGGGTTGACTGTCGTTAACCGCGCCTTTCCGATCGATATCACCGTACGGGATTCTCAATACACCGCAATGAGACTACCCGACGGATATATCCCCTATATTAGCCAAACTGACCCTTATTTCAAATACTATTCTCCGCAAGGTAGCTATGTTGGCAAAAGCAATGTTGCATCTCCCTATAATAAATTCTGCACACTGCATCCACCTCTTTCCGAGATATCAGAAAAACTCGCCCGATAGCACGATTCGGGTGAGTTTTTCTTTTGAAACCTATTGAATTAACAAAAAAAATGTTGTATAATACATAAATGTGAGGTGAAGATTGTATGATTACCATAGGGCTTACGGGAATGAGTGGCAGCGGAAAAACATATGTATCCGAGCTGTTTCTAAAAGAGGGTATCTCCGTGATCAACGCCGATCACGTTGTGCATAAGCTCTACAGCTCTTGCAACGACTGCACAAAAGCCTTAAAAGCGACATTCGGGGAAGAAGTACTCTTTGGCGATCACAGTGTTAACCGTAAAAAATTGGCATCCATTGTTTTTTCTGACAAAACCAAACTTGCTCGTCTGAATGCCACCGTTCATCCTTTTGTCGTAACCGAAATACGGGAAGAAATCCGCCTTGCCGAATCAAGATCGGAAGCTGTTTTGGTTGTAGAAGCTCCTCAGCTTTTTGAAGCGAGACTTGAATCCGAATTCACATATATTATTTCGATCATTGCAGACAAAAAAACACGCATTAGCCGTATTATGAAACGGGATCGTATCACATACGAGGAAGCATCCATGCGCCTGAGAAATCAGCACCCCGATTCCTTTTTCATTGCCCATTCGGACTATGTCATTGACAATTCACTTGGCAACGATCCTCACGCTCAGCTTGAAACTATATTACATAAGATAGGACTATACGAATGACAGAATACAGTCAGGATACCATCCAGCAAAATAAATCCTCCCCCAAAAAAGCGGGAACTGTCGGAAACACACAATCTGTCACTGAACTGAAAACAAAGAAAACCGCATCCTCGACAACGTCTCCCTCAACAACTCAGAAACGCTCAT